>JADFJT010000005.1 GCA_022566015.1 Pseudomonadota bacterium
GCAAGCCAATCACTACTCCAAAAACTTTTTTTCATGTTTTCATCGGCATTTATCAATGGTAAAGATAATCGAGCAGACGACTCGAAACAATCGATCGTCGATTATAGTCCTGGACTACTATCGGTTTTTTAGATCGAAGCAAGATTATCGAATCCCCGGTTTTTTTATTTTCATTATGCGCGTAATTATTAGTCGAATCGGATGTAAAATTGTCTGAACTATAACCAATCAGTCATCCTGTTTACAGCGAGATTCAACTATAAAGTTGTAGGCCCTGTTTTACCAGTGTTCGAGAGAAAATAGTTGCTAGTTGAAACTACAATCTGTAAAACATTAGAATACCATTAATTCGAAGTATATAAGGTTTCCAAACTTGTCCAGGTTAAAAAAATTGGCCTATGTCTGAATTACTCGAGAGAATAGAGCGTCTAAACGAAATAGGGATTGCACTCTCTGCCGAACGCAATACTGGAAGATTGCTGGAATTGATCATGATGGGAGCCAAATCCTTGACGCACGCGGATGGTGGATCGCTCTATTTCCTCAAGCAAGGTAAGCTTAGTTTTGAAATAATTTCGAATGATTCCCTGAATATACAGATGGGTGGAACTTCAGGCAACGAAATTACCTTTCCCTCTATTTCGCTATCCTTAGATGGAAAAGACAATCATGCTAACGTCGTCTCCCATTGTGTTTTAACGGGGGAAACGATCAATATTGACGATGCCTACAGTGAAGATGGATTCGATTTTACCGGCACGCGCGATTTTGACAATCTCACGGGGTACAGAACCCGTTCGATACTGACCTTTCTATTGAGAGATCACGAAAAAGAAACGATTGGCGTCTTGCAGTTGATAAATGCTCAGGATCCTAAGTCTGGAGAAGTGATCAGCTTTAGTGCGATCGATCAGCAATTAGCCGAATCTTTAGCCTCTCAGGCAGCGGTTGCTTTAACCCAGCGTCGCTTGATCGCTGAATTACAGGTTTTGTTTGAGTCATTTATCAAAATGATCGCAGGGGCTATCGATGACAAATCTCCCTATACTGGAGGACATTGTCGGCGTATTCCTGTGTTGACAATGATGATCGCGGAGGCTGCGCATAATGCTGAAAGTGGCCCATTAAAGGATTTTCATATCACCGACGAGGATCGTTACGAACTTGAAACAGCCGCCTGGCTGCATGATTGCGGTAAGGTTGTAACGCCAGAACACGTGATGGATAAATCCACCAAACTGGAGACTATTTTTGACCGTATTCAGATACTTGAAATTAAAATTGAAGTGTTAATTCGTGATGCAGAAATAACTTATCTTCGGGCAACAATTGACAGCGATGGTTCGAAAAAGAAATTAACCCTATTGAAACAGCAGTACGAAAATCGATGCCAGCAATACCGAGATGACCTGGCTTTCTTACGAAAAATTAATATTGGCGGCGAGTTCATGTCGAACGAGGACATCACTCGCGTGTCAGATTTGGCCGGGTACAGCTGGATTGACCTGAATGGCGAGATTCGGCCTTTGGTCTCGGAAGATGAACTTAAGAATTTGAGTATTCGGCGCGGTACATTGAATGACAGCGAGCGCAAAATTATCAATAACCATATTGTCGCAACTATAAAAATGCTCGAGTCTTTACCTTTTCCGAAGCATTTAAAAAATGTCCCGGAATTTGCCGGGGGTCATCACGAAAAAATGGATGGATCCGGTTATCCGAAAGGTCTGCACCGAAATGAAATGTCAGTACAGGCGAGAATAATGGCGGTTGCTGATATTTTCGAAGCCCTGACAGCCACCGACAGACCTTACAAAAAAGGTAAAACCTTATCGGAGTGCCTGAAAATTATGGGGTACATGAAAATAGATCAGCATATTGACCCCGATATCTTCGATATTTTTGTAAAACAGAAAATCTATCTGGACTATGCCAACGAATATCTCGATCCAGAACAGATCGATCAAATTGACGAAAGCGCTATTCCCGGTTTTTCTGAGGGAAATTAAATCTTCTCTGGCGTTCAGGACTCAAGATCGGCTGCTGCTGCTGTATCTACGCCATCCCTGAGTACAAAGGTTACAATCTCTTTCTCGTTGAGTAAAAAGGAAGCCGCTGAACTTCTTCGCCCAGTATCGCAATAAATGACATACTTCTTTTTGCTATCCAGCGAATTAGCTTTCATACGCAAAAAGATCAATGGAATATTAATACTATTCTTAATATGGTTGGCACTGTGTTCTGCCGGCAAGCGTACGTCGAGCCATTCTGCGCCATTGCTTATCAGTTCTTTGGCTTCTTCGTAATTCACCCAGTTCAATAGGGGTTCATTCAACAGTGAGTTAAAATCTTCTTTATTGAGTCGCATCAAATGACCTTTGGACAACATCGTAACCGTGGCATTTCGCTTTGTTTCTGATATCAATGCTTCTTCGCCAAAGCTGTCACCAACCGATAAAGTAGCCAATTTAACGCCATTTGGGTTGGCGGGGGTGGCTCGCGAAACCATGCATCTGCCTTCCTTAATAATGTAAAAGAAATCGCCGTCCTGCCCTTGTTCAACCACTTTGTCGCCAGGCTTATAGGAGACATCTTCCATACGCATAAACATGGCCTGAATATTGGCAGGGGGGATACGATGGAACGCGCGTGTCTGCAGAATTCTGGACATCCAGTCGGTTTCATCGTCTTCTTCTTCGACGGTCTCTACCATGTAATTACCCGTTTGATCCCAGGTCAGCATGATGTCTATCATATCGCTGTTGATTTTGGTGATGACCGACTCTGTTTTAGCCCTGGCTGAAACCGGTCTGGGAAAACTGTGCGCGATGGGCTCGAGGCCAGACGGTGTGCCAGCCTTGATTATTTTAATAACTTTCTTGCCGAGTATTAGTTCGACTTCGCCCTTTAATACATAAATGTGGCTCTTTTCCGCATCATCTTTTTTAAATATGTAATGGCCTGCCTTTACGCTTATAGCGGTGACCTTGCTCACTAAATCCTGCTTATTTTCAGAACTCAGTGAATTAATCGGCGACAAGGCCTTGATCTGATTGGCATCAATTTTAATCGACATATTTTATTTTACTGGTATTCCACTAAAAACAGTTTTTGAAACGAACTCATTCTGGTGTCTGGAGGCATATAATGCAACTAAAGCTAAGCCGAATTCATGGTATCGAATTATCCTGATTGGCGAGTGATATCGACGAACAGCTTGATCTTCTGTCCAGGCTGCAGGTATTTGCCAATCTTGTTCCAGCGTTTGATATCCGTTACTCGAATGTTAAATTTATTCGCTATTCGGTAAAGAGAATCACCTTTTCTTACAGTATACCGAAGTGCCTGCAAACCCTGGTTCGGCCCTGTTGCGATTAGCGTGGCCACCGTTTGAACCAGGACAGCTTGCCTGTTGATCCAAACGGTTAATTTCTGGCCTACCCTGAGCGTATCGATCGGTGCTATTCCATTCCATTTTGCCAGCGCATTGGTAGATACTCCATAGCGCTGTGAAATACTCCATAAGCTTTGTCCCCGGCGAACGACATGCACCTGTTTGGTGCCGCTGCGGCGGGTATTTTGAATTTTACTTACACGGGCGGACTGGCTTAGAGTATAGGATTTCAACGATTTTGTTGCGGTGGCAATAGTCAGGTATTTGCCCGCTCGAATCTGCGTACCACGGATTTTATTAACGCTTTTGATCAGCGCCGTCGTAGTCCGATATTTGCGTGAAATTTCGCTCAGGGTTTCTCCGGGTTTGATTTTGTGGCGCACCCAGTTAATGTGTTTTTCTACGGGAATTTCTTTTAAAGCTAATTTAAACTGTGCGCTTTTGTTTCGTGGTAATAGTAAGCGATGAGGCCCATTGGGTGATGTTGCCCAGCGATTGAAGGCCGGATTGTATTGGTACAATTCATTAATGGTTATTCCGGCTAAATCGGCTGCCAGAGCTAAATCGATTTGCTGACCGAGCTCGACCACTTCGAGGACTGGCTCGTTGCTGATGGGCAATAACTCTAGTTGATACCGTTTCGGGTGGCCAAATAATTCTTTCAGTGCATACAGTTTCGGAACATAGTTCCTGGTTTCCCTGCGAATTTTTGTCAGGTTCCAGAAGTCGGTTTGTCGTTTACGCTTTTTGTTATATAGAACGGCTCTTCTGATTTTACCTGGACCGGCATTATACGAAGCCAGAGCCAGATCCCAGTCACCGTTAAATTCACCGGCTAATGTTTTCAGGTAGCGAATTGCAGCTCGAGTTGATTCGATGATGTCACGACGCCCGTCGTACCACCAGTTTTGCTTCAAGCCTAGAAATCTACCGGTTGAGGGTATTATTTGCCACATGCCCGAAGCGCGGCCATGCGAGTAGGCAAAAGTCTGGTAGGCACTTTCTACTATCGGAAGTAGTGCGAGTTCGGTCGGCAAGTTATCTTTTTCCAGTTCATCGAGGATGAAAGGTAAAACCAGTCTGGCGCGTTGCATGACACGTTCCAGATATCCTCGATTGTTTAAATACCAGCTCAGTTGTGCGATTACCCTGTCGTTTAATACCGGTTCTAGTTGCATGCCCTGCTGCAGGCGGTACCAGGCGCCATTATTTTTTTCTAGTTCAGCGAGTGCCCGCAATGCGGCCGCCTGGCGACGTTGCAATACGATAGACTCACGTGTCTGCGCCATTTTGGATGCCAGATTTATTTTGCGTCGATCAACAATTTCGACTAGTTCTGGTTGTGCTGAACCTACGAAGGGAGATTTTTCTATTATGTTGTCGGGCAGGGAAAAGTCGAAATAATCAGCGGAAATTAACAGGTTTGAGTCATGTGGACTAATTACTTCAATTTTGGCCGTAGGTACCGTAACCTCGGCCTCTACGACGGGTTGAACTTGCACTGCTGTTTCTGCCACTTCTGCCTGAAATGTAGTACAGGCCCCCAACAAGAGTGACAATAGTACTGTCGAAATTTGATTTCGATTGCGCATAATATTCAAGATCTGGTTTATTATCATTAGTATAGATGATGCGTAGACGCTAAAATGTGGCATTGTACCGATCATAACCCAAGATTCAAATGCAAATTGATCCACAAAATACCACTAATATACCCAATTTGGACATCAACGAGTGGTACCAGTCGCCGTTGGGACAATACCTGTTTGAAGATTTGAAATCGATGATGGAACCTGTGCTGGCTACGAGTTTTGGCTATTATTCCTTGCAAATTGGCTGCACTGATCATTCCAGTCTCTTGCTCGATTCGTGCCGAGTGAAACATCACTTCGATCTTGGTGGAGTAAATGCTGACATCGATGTACAGGCGCATGCATCGCTGCTACCGATTGCCAATGATAGTGTCGATTTGATTGTATTGATGCACCATTTGTCTAATACCGAAGAACCGCATGCGGTGCTGCGTGAAGCCTCTCGAGTTTTGATTCAGGAAGGGAAGTTGATTATCATAGATTTTAATCCACTGTCACTATGGGGTGTCCGTCATTTCTTGCAGTCCTGGTTGGAACATGCACCCTGGAGTGGGCACTATTATACTGCGCGGCGGCTAAAAGACTGGATGAATCTGCTCGGCTTCGACCAGCAAAAACACTATCGGGTAGGATATGTGCTTCCCATTCAGCATTTAAGCGTAACTCGGCACCTAACCTGGTTAGAAAAAGGACTGAAAAGTTGGGTCAAATTTTCAGCCGCACTCAATGTACTGGTCTATAGCAAAAACATTTCACCAATGACTCCGGTTCGCCACCACTGGGTGACACGAAAATTACTACCCGGAAAGATAGCTCGTCCTGGTGGTCTGTCCAGGCAGGAAAGATGAATGACTAATAAGGTTATCATGTATACCGATGGTGCTTGCCGAGGGAATCCCGGACCAGGCGGCTGGGGAGTAATTTTGCATTATGGAAATACACAGAAAACACTGAAGGGATTCGACCCCGATACCACGAATAACCGAATGGAACTTACCGCTGTTATTGAGGGTTTGCGGGCGCTTAGGCGGAGCTGTTCGGTTGAATTGAATACTGATTCAAAATATGTGTTGCAGGGGATCAATGTGTGGATTGATAACTGGAAGTCGAATGGGTGGAAAACTGCAGGTAAAAAGCAGGTAAAGAATGTTGATCTGTGGCAGCTGCTGGAGCAAGAAACAGTTCGGCACCGTATTATTTGGCATTGGGTGAAGGCTCATTCGGGTATCAGAGGAAACGAAATGGCGGATCAGCTTGCCAATCAGGCGATAGACATCGAGGCAATAAATTAATGAGACAAATCGTGTTAGATACGGAAACCACGGGTCTTGAGACCAGTTTGGGGCATCGTATAATCGAAATTGGATGTGTCGAATTAATCGACCGCCGTATTACCGATAATCACTGGCACTATTATGTAAACCCGGAGAGAAAGATCGACGACGGGGCTTTCGAAGTACATGGTATTAGCAATGAATTTCTGCAGGACAAGCCTCGATTTTTCGAGATTGCAAAGAAATTTCTCGCCTATATCGATGGCGCCGAACTCATTATCCATAATGCACGCTTCGATGTCGGTTTTCTTGATTACGAGCTGGAAAAATTGGAAGGAGAGACGATTACGATCGAGCAGCATTGCCGCATTCTCGATACGTTGGTGATGGCACGTCAAAAACACCCGGGCCAGAAAAACAGCCTGGATGCATTGTGCAGGCGCTACGAAATAGACAATAGCCAGCGTAGCCTGCATGGTGCATTACTCGACGCGCGAATTTTGGCAGAAGTGTACCTGGCTATGACTGGAGGGCAAACTGCTCTGGGTCTGGATGAATCTGACGGGGAACAAGATCTGGGATATTCTCAAGTGGGCAGGCAACCTGTCTCACGAAGCGGGCCCTTACCTGTATGGAGAGGGAATCCTGAATCAGAACAGGCGCACCTCGAGTATGTAAAGTTCTTACAGGAGCAAAGCGACCAACCTGTGTGGGAATAGAATCGCCTGGTAATATTAGTGGTTACGAATGCTTTAAAATTCTGGCCTTGTCACGTTGCCAGTCGCGATCTTTCTCGGTCGCTCGTTTATCGTGATGCTTTTTCCCTTTGGCGATGCCAATTTTTAATTTAGCTCGGCTTCGACTCCAGTAGGCCGATAGTGCGACCAGAGTATAGCCACGCCGGTCAACCATTCCCACGAGACGATCAATTTCTCTTTGATGCGCAAGCAGTTTACGAGTGCGCGTGGGATTCGGGCTGATATGTGTTGATGCGGTATTCAGCGCGCTGATGTGAGCGCCAATAATCCATAATTCTCCATTTTTTACCATCACATAGCTTTCTTTCAATTGCAGGTTTTTTTCACGCAGACTTTTCACTTCCCATCCTTCGAGCACGATACCGACTTCGATTTCATCCTCGATAGTATAATTATGGCGGGCCACGCGATTGCGTGCAATCGTATTGTCCTCAGATTTAGACTTCTTCTTTTTTGCAGCCATAGCGGCGTATTAAACTACTGGCAGGAGAGGCCGAGTATTTTCGGTTCAAAAAGTCGCTATGACAAGTAAAACCTATGATTCTTGTTCAATCATTCAATTTCTTTCAATTTGCCCTGACAAGCCTTATGATTTCGTTCTTGCAATGGTGACCTGCTTCGGTCCCTTCGTGACGATTAACTGTAAACCCCGCCAGGCCCGGAAGGGAGCAACGGTAGCAGGGACATTGAGTGCGAAGGTGTACTGATTCAGGTCGCCTCCAGTTTTCTATCCAGTGCGAATGATCAATAAGTTAAAAATACATTAGGGAGTCTCTGATCAATTCATCAATCAACTTCTGTTTCCGCACGATGCTATGCCAGGTTTAAACGCGTGAGTTACCAGGTGCTGGCGCGAAAATGGCGCCCCCGCGATTTTACCGAAATGGTCGGACAGGAACATGTCGTGCAGGCATTGGTTAATGCGCTCGATAGCGAGCGTCTCCACCATGCCTATTTATTTAGCGGCACACGCGGTGTAGGGAAAACCACGATAGCTCGCATTTTTGCAAAATCGCTAAATTGCGATCAGGGACTCAGTTCCAAACCCTGTGGAGAATGTGCTTCCTGCACCGAAGTAGACCAGGGGCGCAGTGTCGATTTAATCGAAATTGATGCTGCATCGCGTACCGGTGTCGATGATATGCGCGAGTTACTCGATAATGTTCAGTATGCGCCGACTCGGGGACGCTTCAAGATATATCTGGTGGACGAGGTGCATATGCTGTCAAAGCACAGTTTCAACGCCTTATTAAAAACCCTGGAAGAGCCGCCACCACATATTAAGTTTCTGCTCGCGACTACCGACCCGCAAAAATTACCTGTGACCGTCTTGTCGCGATGTCTACAATTCAATCTGAAACGTATGTCCAGACAGCAAATATTGTCGCATTTGCAGTACTTGACTGATCAGGAAAAGGTGGAAGCTGAAACCGCCGCGATGGTGCTATTGTCTAGTGCGGCAGACGGGAGTATGCGTGACGCTCTGAGCCTGCTCGATCAGGCTATTGCCTGTGGTGGCGGATCTGTCTCGCTGAGTACCACAGAAGTAATGCTGGGAACAATATCCAGAGATTATCTGGTTAAAATATTTGATTCACTAGTGCAACAAGACGCTGCCGGGCTAGTCAGGGAAGCCAGAAATGTGATTGCGTATAACCCCGATTACCAGCGAGTTTGTGCCGAAATGATCTCGTTACTACATCAAATGGCGTTGTATCAAAGCGAGGCAGAAATAGAGCCCGAAGATGACTGGATGGGAGAGCAGATAATTGGCCTGTCCGCACGATTGTCGAGTGAGGAAATTCAGCTTTACTACCAGATCATGTTGCAAGGACGCCATGACCTCAGCCTTAGTCCAGATGCGGCCGTGGGGTTCGAGATGTTGATGCTGAGATTATTGGCTTTCTCGCCTGATTCAGGCGCGATTCCCCAGGCATCGGCGGAAAAAAAAAGTCCGTAAATCAACATTCGACTGGATCGCAGGATAATTCCCAACCAGCAAAAAACGGTCGCTCGAAGGATGATACCGGGCAGGCTCAGATTAGTGAATCCGTTCAAACAGTCGTCCGGGAACAGGGCGAATCATCGCTAGATGATGCGGTCGCGTCCAGACTCAGTGATTCGATTGACTGGTCGGTGCTTGCATTCGAGCTTGGGCTACAGGGCCTCGCGCAGGAAATCGCGATCAATAGCATCGTTGAGTCTTACGATCAGAATCATCTCTGCCTGAAGTTGGAGCCGGAAATTCTGGAATTAGCGAATGCGACCATTCGAGATGAAATTACCCAGGCTATAGAGTCAAAACTTGGGGTATCATTAAGTGTCGATTTGCTGGCACAGGATAAGCTGACAGTAGAAACACCCCAGCAGGCCAGAATACGTGCCCAGGAGGAACATCGTCGGGCGGCAATCGACGCCATCAGGCAGGAAGCTGTGGTACAAAAGTTACACCAGGCGTTCGGTGCAGAACTGGTTGAGTCGAGTGTCACAAAGCGAGACGTTTAACTCATCTTAAGGAATCCTCTGATCAATTCATGCTGAATTGCTGTGGACGAAAACCGAAAAATGTGAGTTCGGTTTTCATACAAAATCGAAGCCTTACAGGGGCCGATTTTGTTGGCACTTGACCTACACGGACGTGGGAAATGCAGGTTTTTCATCGTTACATGGGCAAGGGATGTTCCGACATCCCCATTGCATTTCCACCGTCCTTGGCGGTCATGTAACTTATTAGAGCACCAAAAGTAGGCGCTTTTAGGCGGTGCTGGAGCAACTGCCGAGGAGCAAAAACCTGCCCATGTGCGACAGACACTCTGATTAAAGCAGAGTTTCCTTAGAGGCTATTTAATAAGAGGTAATGACATGAAAGGCGCTCTTGGCGATATGATGAAGAAAGCGCAGGAAATGCAGGAAAATATGCAGAAGGCGCAAAAAGAACTGGCCGGTAAAGAAGTTACTGGTGAATCCGGAGGTGGTCTGGTTCAGGTGGTCATGCGTGGAACGCACGAAGTCAATCGGGTGAAAATAGATCGTACCCTGATCGGCGAGGACTGGGAAATGCTTGAAGACCTGATTGCCGCCGCGATCAACGATGCGGTGCACAAGGTGGAAAAAGTCAATCAGGCAACCATGCAGGAAATGGCTGCCGGCCTTTCTCTACCGCCAGGCTTTAAATTACCCTTTTAATCAGTTCGTTCTTTTAAACATGTCATCATCACCCACGCTGGATCAATTAATTGCGGCTTTAACCTGTTTGCCCGGGGTGGGGCAAAAGTCGGCTCAGCGCATGGCACTCTATTTGATCGAACGCGACCAGGTTGGTGCAAAGAGAATCGCGGAGGCTATGCTGAGCGCGTTGGACAAGGTTCGCCATTGTGATCGCTGCAGAAATTTCGCCGATTCGAATCTGTGCGATATATGCTCGAATGGGAAGCGAACCAGTACTATGCTGTGTATCGTAGAAGCGCCTGCCGATGTGCTCGCAATTGAGGCATCGGGTGCATATAAAGGCCTTTATTTCGTATTGCTCGGGCGTCTGTCTCCACTCGATGGAATTGGCCCGGACCAGCTTGGCCTGGAAATACTCGAGAATCGACTGCAAAATGAAGGTGTAGAAGAAGTCATACTTGCCACCAGTGCCACGGTAGAAGGGGATATCACAGCGCAACTAATCGCCGATATTGCACGCAAATTTGATGTAAATACCAGCCGTTTGGCGCGTGGTATTCCCCTCGGTGGCGAACTGGAATTTGTAGATGGTGGCACCCTCTCGCAGGCCCTCGCGGGACGCCACCAATTCGATAGGTAGCCCGTATATTACATGAAGGCGGTCAAATCTTTTGACTTTAACCAATAAATTCAAATAATTACCCACGAATTAAGTGAAATACGATTATTGCAGTTTGCACCTGCGTTCGTTCCCTTCATACAATATGCGGGCAGAGAGGAAATATAATGTCAGAAACCATATTTGCTAAAATTATTAGACGCGAACTGCCCGCAGACATCGTTTATGAGGACGATGAAATACTGGCGTTTCGGGATATAAATCCGAAGGCGCCAGTTCACGTACTGGTAATTCCCAAGATAGAAATAGCCACCATTAACGATCTGGAGGATGAGCATGCTGAGCTAATTGGGAAAATGGTGCTCGCCGCTCAAAAGGTGGCCAGGCAGGAGGGCATCGCGGAAGAGGGTTATCGACTGGTATTCAACTGTAATCAACACGGGTGCCAGGTGGTATTCCATATCCACATGCATTTGCTCGGAGGGAAGCAATTGCGCGGCTCAGCAGCCTAGAATTATATCGTTTTTTAACGGGCCTCTCATTCGATCCCGGCGAAGCAGAGTGTGCTTCAAAATAGTCAGGAGCAGGGCCTGGAAAGCGAGCAATAGCACAGCTATTGCCAAATTTCACCAAGCTTCCGTTCCTCGTCTTTGGCTTCCTGCTTCGCTCTACCACCTCCATCCCTGGAGGCGGGATTCTTCGCCCTTCAACGGTAGGTCGGACCAGCTAGCCCCATGTAGGCGGCACAGAACCTGGTGTTGAGTGCTCGTTGTTCCTAAAATTGATCATTATTGTCGATCCAGTAATTTAAGATAATGCTGGTATCGGATTTCGAATATCTCTCCCGCTGATACGGCATCAACCACCGCACAACCGGGTTCATTAACATGCTTGCAATTACTAAACCGGCATCGATCCGCTAGAGCCGATATATCTCGAAATCCCGTGCTGAGTGGTTGGCTCGTGTCGATCAGCGGATTAAATCCGCGTATGCCGGGCGTATCGATCAAATGACCGTTATTGGGTAAATGATATAACCGACTAGTACGCGTGGTGTGTCTGCCTTCTTCGTTGGCCTCTGAAATTTCGGCGATTTTGATATCAATATCAGGTAATAATGCTCTCGTTATGGATGATTTTCCAACGCCGGAAACGCCGCTTAAGACGGTAGTCTGGTGGTCAAATAATGACTTGAGCTGGTCAAAGTTTTGTCCGAATATAGCACTCGTAAACACAACTGTGTAGCCCATAGGTTGATAAATAGATTTAAGCCTGTAGGGGTCTTCTTCTGGTGCCGATAGTAAATCAAGCTTATTTAAAATGATTAGGGGGTTAATATTTTGTTGTTCTGCGGACAGTAAATACTGATCTAGCAGGAATAGATTGGGTTCAGGCTTCACCGCCAGACAAATCATCAGTTGACTGAGATTTGCTGCAATTGATCGGATCTTCCCAGAGCCATCCATTCGTTGCAAAAGATTTTCGCGGGGCTTGATGGCGACCACACGAAACGCGTCGTTACCAGTATCTTCACAGACCACCTGATCGCCGCAAACTATGACACCCAGGTTCGACTTCAGCTTACATTCGATTAAGTGCATATCGGGTGTTTCGACCAGAATTACCCCTCCGCGATGTGAGATAACGAGCCCATCGCTGTGGTTTTGAGAATGGGAGGGCACTGCATCCTGAGCTTTCTGGATGCGTTTCTTTTGTTGCTTGCTCAGTCTTCGCTTTGCCATCTAGCTCGCAAATTGCATGAAGGGAGCGAACAGCAGGCGAGGTAAGGCAAGCAGGCTTGTTCGATAGTCGTTACCCCCTGCATTCAATATGTGGGTCAGGAAACTAGAATTCACGCTTATTTCAATAGTGAATCGAGACGGGCCGCACATATAAAGTCATTTATCGATAAGCCGTTAACCGAGTGTGTAGTGTAGCTGATCGCACAGTGTTTGTAGCTTATGGTCAAATCAGGGTGGTGATCCTGGCGGTGCGCTACCCAGAATACCGAGTTGGCAAATGCGGTGGTGTGATAATAGTTCTTGAATTCGAAGGTTCTGGAGATCACTTGTTTCGACATGTCGAGTCGCCAGTCCGGGTCTAATTTAAGCATCAAGTTTTGGCATTCTTCCTCATTCAATCTGGGTGACTTGTCCGGATCGCTATTACATTGCTGGTCGATTAATTCAACCATGGGAAGACGACTGAGCGAGCGAATTTAAATGGTTGATACGAATCGATGCCGGGGGATGGGAATCGTAAAACATAGAATGTATCGGATCTGGGGTTAATGTACTGGCATTGTCCCTGTATAGATTGACCAGCGCCGAAATGAGCGCGCGGTAATCGCTGTTAGATATGGCAAATTCGTCCGCCTCGAATTCATGCTTGCGCGACAGAGCCGAATACAGAGGACTAATGAAATAAGTGAATACAGGCATAACTAACAGGAATAATAATAATGCATTATGGGTAGATTCTGTCTCGACACCAAGCGAGGTGTAGAACCAGTTCGACTGCATTAGCCAGCCCAGGAGTGCAAAGCCGATCAATGTGGTTACCATTGACAGCAACAGAGATTTCTTTATGTGATGGCGTTTGAAATGTCCCAGTTCATGAGCCAATACGGCTTCGACTTCGTCTTCAGAGAGGGTATCGAGTAATGTATCGTAAAAAACGATGCGTTTGCTTTTCCCAAATCCGGTGAAGTAAGCATTGCCATGGGCAGAGCGTTTCGACCCATCAATCACGAATACCCCCTGACTCTGAAAACCGCAACGCTGCAGAAGCTGGTCAATTCGAGCTTTCAGTGACAGGTCTTCAAGCGCGCTGAAGCGATTAAATAATGGCGCGATAAATGCTGGCCAGGCCCAGATCATCAGTAATGAAAAAGTGATCCAGACCATCCAGGCGTACAACCACCAGTACTCCCCGGCCTGGTTCATTATCCACAATATGGCAGCGATTAACGGGATTCCAAGAATGACCACCAATAATGAAGTCTTGACCAGATCCATGAGCCAGGTTTTTAGCGTTGTCCTGTTAAATCCGAAACGCTGTTCGATAATAAAGGTGTTATAAAGGGTGATCGGCATATCGAGCAGCGCAATCATAATACTCAGGGTTGCAATTACGGCTATTCCCCCGAGCAACGGAGATAGATTGTAATCAGCCCACCACTGATCGATCAGGTTCAGTCCACCACCTATAGTCCAGAAAAGTAACCACAGGCTCTCCCAGGCCAGGCTGACTCGGCCAACACGTAGTTTGGTACACGAATAATTAGCTGCCTTTTGGTGGTCTTCCAGCTTTATTTTATCGGTGAAAGCCGGTGGAACCTGATTTTGGTGGCGTTGTATATGATTAATCTGGCGCTGAGATAACCACAGGCGCACCACGATAGACGCGATCAGAAAAGACAGAAAAATCAATGTAAAGTAATGCATGCCCAAACCGTTGAAGGTAAACTTGCTATAGTTTAGCGCAATTTTTAAATGTTTGATGAAATATGGAATGCCTATGGCAATCGATGACAATAACTTGATATGGATTGATCTAGAAATGACCGGACTTGAGCCGCAACAGGATCAAATCATTGAAATAGCCACCGTAGTTACCGACTCCAACCTGATCATTCTAGCCCAGGGCCCCGTGATTGCTATTCACCAGCCTGATTCGGTCATGGATGAAATGGATGACTGGAACACCCGGCATCATAGCAATTCTGGGCTCAGCGAACGCGTACTTAAAAGCGAGCACAGTGTGCGCGATGCTGAACTCGAAACTCTGGATTTTCTGGGCTCGTATTTGGCTGCCGACAAATCGCCGATGTGCGGTAATAGTATTTGTCAGGATCGTCGATTTATGGCAAGGCTGATGCCGGAACTCGAGGCATTTTTTCACTATCGAAATCTGGACGTGAGTACCCTGAAAGAACTGGCGGCACGCTGGAAGCCTGAAATAGCGAATGGCTTTTTTAAGCGGGGCGCACATCAGGCCTTAGACGATATTCTGGAATCGATCGACGAACTTAAATACTATCGTGATCACTTTATTAAGATTTAGAAAAGTCCAAAGGTATTTATTTAACAATAGAAACCAATCCAGCCGCAGAACCACTAATGTCAGGATTAGATTGCTCAATAATTTACCAGTGGAACTTAATTTCTAAGTTTACGGCGACAAGCGGTGACTCATCTCGTGGTGAGCGTAACCACCGGCATATTTCCACAGAAACGCCGTGCCGAAGTGCCGGGCCGCCCATTCCATGGGGGCTTGCAGGTAAAATGACCACTATGGAGCAGCCCTTGCCCCTGTCGTGTAACGTCCTGTAAAAATATTCCAGTAGTCACTCCTCAGATTGTGAAGTTACTTCGAGCGAAAGGGCTCGGTAGC
Source organism: Pseudomonadota bacterium (assembly GCA_022566015.1). GTDB lineage: Bacteria > Pseudomonadota > Gammaproteobacteria. Next base: position 15,201 of record JADFJT010000005.1, read on the forward strand.
TTATTTTTCAGGGATGAATCGAAGCGGCGATACGGCGTTTCGATTCAGAGCGTACGCGGATGGAACGGTCCGACGCTTCGGCACAGCGTGTATTGAGTTCTTTCACTTACGGTAGCTGGCAAACTTCGATGACCTTTATGAATTGTCAAAATTGGAGGTTGAAGATTTATCCTCGACGCTGTGGTCCCGAAGCGGAAACCCTGATAGCCTGTCAGATGTGTTCGATATATTTTTCGTGCTCAGAGAGGCTAAAACTCAGGTATTCGCCAAAGAATTTCAGCGGTGGCTGATCATCAGCAAAGTGCAAGATGACGCCCACGTTACCATGGAATTCGAAGGGGATGTTTATCTCTCCTCTGTAAGTCATCTGATTATCCCTGATATCAGCGCTAGCCAGCGTAACCGGAAAAGTCGGTAGTTCATCTGGGCTCTGGTATAAATCGGATATCGTCAGGCAGCCTCGGCCATACCAGCGCGTGTCGCGCTCGGCACCATCCATATTGGTAATTATTATTGTGTGATCAACCCGGATTTCGGCGCGATCGCCACCTAATTCTATAGCGCCAATAGTCATTCCCGCAAATTGCATATTACGGCTACTCACTTCAATATGCCCGGAGATGCTATCAAATTTCTGCTGTCTTTCATGAATCGGTTATGTAGTCTAAATGATTAATTCCAGGGATCAATTTTATGACCGGCCAAAATGGTAATACGCGTTGATCGGTATTCCTTAAAAATGCTCTGAGGTAATCGGTCAAATTATCATGACCAGTCTGAAAAATCGATCGAAAGGAACGCAACAGCTCAGACAGTCCGGCAGAAAGTGGTTCTACCAGCGTAGATGCTTCGTCCATGAACTCTTCGTCATATACAATAGCGGCGCGTAATTCTTCGACCTCATCCAGCGCCTGACTAATCCAGCCTGCCAATTCCGCCTGACCGTGGGATCCTGATTATAGTGTACAGGGTAAATATCCTCATTTTAGTCCCGATAGTATGGCATTGAGAATATTTTGAATAAAGTGTGTCTGATAGATTTTCTCTGTTCAAACTTGCCGAAATAAAATAAAAAAACGAGAAGACTAATCTAGACTATTTGGTTATGAAATCCAGAAAGCAGACCGATCGTGCCTTTATTCTGGGCCGTATGAAGCTTCTATTGCCAGTAGCAGATTTGGGTCCGGATATTCTGGGGAAACTGTTCGAAAATGCCCAGGTCACTAATTATCCTGGAGGCTTACATTTTTTGATTCCTGCGGACCAGGGCCGCGAGTATGTCTACTTGCTTGACGGCAGTTTAATCGTTTATCAGAAAGGAAAACTCTAGATAGAGATTAGTGCTGATGATACCGCCGCCAGGCTGCCTATTTGCGAGGCTAATACCGACGAAATTAAACTAAATGCTCGGAAAAAATGCAGGATATTGCGTTTCAATAGAAATTTATACGACATTTTGACCACCCACTCCGATGGCATGTCGATCGAAGCTGAAGAGTCGGACGATGGGACGGATGCACTATTTGTTGAGATATACCAGGCTTATGTCGATGGTTATCTTAAAGTGCCAAGCCTGCCCGGCCTTGCACTTCGAATCCGTAAAGCCGTTAGTGATCCTAATTCGAGTGCGGCCGATATCAGTCGGATGATACAGGCTGATCCAGCCATGGTGGGTCGGCTGATTCAAGTCGTAAACAGCGCCGCGTTCAAGAGTGAGAATCAGATCGATGATTGTCAAATGGCAATTATGCGCCTGGGACTGAGTACCACCCAGGATATGGTCATAGGATTTGCATTGAAAAATCTATTTACCGGGCAAACTGTCCCGATGAAAAAGCGTATGACCAAATTATGGCGTCAATCGACCCAGGTGGCAGCATTGAGTATGGAGCTTAGCAAACAATCGAAGATTTTAACCTCGGAGCGGGCACTACTGCTAGGATTAATCCATAACGTTGGTGCAATGACGATACTCGCTTACAGCGATACGTTTCTAGAAACTGATCCTGAGCAATTTAATTTACAATTTGTTCTGGATAAATTGCGTGGACAGGTTGGTGCTATCGTTATCAACCAGTGGGGGGCTGGGAGCCGATTTTGTCGAAGTTGTCCTCGAGGCAGATAACCCGGGACGTGATTATTTGGGAGCAATCGATTATGCCGATATAGTGATAACAGCAAAGCTAATACTAGATGCTAGCAAGGGTAGCCGCGACTCAAAACACCCGCTGCAGCAAGCCAAAATATGGTCGATGAATCCTGACGCGGAGGAGGTTGGCTTTGGTCTGGAAATATTGAATCAGGCGCGCTGCGAAATTGACGAACTCATGCAATTGTTTGGTTCCTATAATTGAAACCATGGTTACGGTTCCCTTAAAGAAATCTACGCGTCTGCCGATGTTAGAAAAGAGTATTTTTAAACCGATTCCTGGGAATTCTTCATGGATATAGCCTCGCTTTTTGGCGTTTTTTCAGGCATTGGACTGATTGTTTCCGCAATTATAGTTGGCGGGCAAGTACACAATTTTCTAAATGTCCCCGGAGTGATGATAGTTATGGGAGGCACCATGGCAGCAACTTTGCTGACCTTCCAGTTTAAGGATGTGGTAACCGCTTTCGGGAGCGCTTATTTTGTATTCAGTTCACCGAAGCAGGATTCACAGGAATTGATAAATACCATGATTAAGCTGGGGACGATCAGTCGGCGCAAGGGCCTGTTGAGTCTGATGGACGTGAAAACGAACTCGCCGTTTTTGAAGCGAGTATGCACATTGATAGCCGATGCCGCCGATGAAGATACTCTGCGTTCGGCGATGCGTACAGAAATCGAGTCGATGCAGATGCGCCATTTTATCGTGCAGGACATATTCAAGAAAATGGCGATTTACGCTCCCTCCTTCGGAATGCTGGGTACGCTGATAGGCTTGATTCAAATGCTGTCCATGTTGGCAGATCCGGATAGTCTCGGCCCGGCGATGGCGGTCGCGCTGCTGACCACATTCTACGGGAGCTTGTTGGCCACTGTTATTTTTCTGCCAATAGCGGGAAAGTTACGCTCTAGAACCATGATAGAGGTGATGCACTTCGAAATTATTTATCAAGGTGCGGTGAGTATTTTGCAGGACAATAATCCAATGTCGGTATATGAATAATTATCTTCATTTGTGCCTGCTAAAAAACGCAAACCCATGCAAAATATAAAGGACAGGTCCTAACCATGTCATCGAAATCGGTGCTGGAAATGTTCGATAATGAAGAAAATTCAAACGCATGGGTAGTAACCTTTGCCGATATTATGACACTGATACTGGTGTTTTTCATTCTACTCTATGCGCTGTCAGATTCTAATGAGCAATCATTCTATGAGTTAATTTCGAACCTGGTGGTGTTTGATGGCGAAGGCAATCAAATTAGCGTGATTGACTATGCCGCAAAACAGGGTAGAAATCCGGAACCGTTAAGGCCTATCGAGGAAATGATCGGGTTAAATCAGGCACAGCTGGCGGTTGAATTATTAAAACCGGCCATGGTGGTTGAACTGGAGAGTATGATCAATTACACCGACCTGGCAGAGGGCATCGAGCTATCCTATGATAGTGACCAGATAAATATCCAGATCGATGGTCGTTTTTTGTTCGAATCGGGGAAGGCCGAATTGAAAGACAGTGCGCTGATAATATTTGCCAATCTCGGGCAGTTATTTCGACAGTATGCTGACTATAGGATTGCCATTCGAGGTCATACCGACGACCGAAATATTGAAACCATTCAATTTCCGTCTAACTGGGAGCTATCGGCGGTACGCGCAACCACAGTATTGAGATACTTTATCAGGCAGGGGATGGATCCCGAAAGAATGAGTGCGACTGGCTATGCTGACATCATTCCACTAGTGGATAACGATACCGCAGAAAACAGGGCGCGAAACAGGAGAGTAGAATTTGTTCTGGAAAAAGAAAAGTAAATCTAATATACAACTGGAACAGGAGTATAGCGACCATCGAGACGCTTTTAGAATTGCGCCAGACGCTGCCAAACCTGTAATAGTTACGATTAAGGGCGACTCTTTCAACGCGTTGAATATTAGTGGAACGGGAATTTGTTTTCGGTCGCACAGGTTTCCTGAAGGAACTATTATCGGCGCGACCTTGCGCCTTCCGAGCGAAGACCGTATATTTCCGATTACGATCGAAGTGGTGTCAAAACAGGGCGATATGTGCCGTTGTAGTTTCCGTTAAATTCACCAGGAATCTGAAAATTTGCTGCATGCTTATATTCTCGAGCTACAAAAAGCAAAAATTCGTAAAAATCATTCGCAGTAATGCGATTAGATTGAAAAGTAAGGATGGGGCGACTGATTAATCGAAACTTGTAGTTAATTCAGTAATTTATTCACCTTTTCCCATGATATAGATTGATTTTTTAACTAAAATCGCCGAACATTGCCGTTTAAGGCGAAAAAATAATTTTATCGTCTATACTCCTTTATTTATTCGTTTTTAGGACGCAAACTTGATTAAGCAGCGCACTCTGAAGAATGTGATTCGCGCCATGGGCGTTGGATTGCATACAGGGAAAAAAGTATATTTAACATTACGCCCCGCACCCATTGATTCGGGTATCAGATTTAGAAGAATTGATCTCGAAAAGCCTGTCGAAATCCTGGCACGACCCGAAAAAGTAGGTGACACTAATTTATCGACTACTCTGGTGGAAGATGGCGTGCGAATTTCGACGGTCGAGCACCTGTTGTCAGCGATCGCTGGTCTCGGTATTGATAACGCTTTCATTGACGTCAGCGCCGAAGAAGTACCAATTATGGACGGCAGCGCCGGGCCTTTTGTATTTCTGATTCAATCAGCCGGCATCGTCGAGCAAAATGCGGCCAAGAAATTTATTCGAATCAAAAAAACTGTACGAGTCGAAGATGGAGACAAATGGGTCGAATTCAAACCGTTTAATGGATTCAAGGTTAGTTTCCAGATTGATTTTGATCATCCGTTGTTTACCGCCAAAACACAGACTTGTGAAATAAACTTTTCGACAACTTCATTCGTTAAAGAAGTTAGCCGAGCACGCACATTTGGTTTCCAAAAAGATATCGAAAATTTACGCGCGAACAATCTGGCGCTGGGTGGTAGTCAGGATAATGCGATAGTTCTGGATGATTACCGTGTATTAAACGAGGATGGCTTACGTTACGAAAATGAATTTGTGAAGCACAAAATTCTCGATTCAATAGGCGATCTTTATCTGTTAGGTCACAGTCTGATCGGTGCCTTCTCGGGCTACAAATCAGGTCATGCACTGAATAATCGATTACTTCGAACTTTGTTGGCAGATAGTGAAGCCTGGGAAGAAGTAATTTTTGAAGATGCGACAAAAGCCCCCATTTCCTACGCACAGCCCGTAGAGGCTGTATAAGTACCTGATGTGAACATACTTTTTCTATCATCCAGGAAAGGCAAAATCGGATACCTGAATCTGGGTAGAATTTTACATTTGTCGTTGATGATAGGAGTCATTGGTGGATTGGTGGGGGGCGCTGCCTATTGGGGTTATCGACTCAACCCGTATCAGGATAATCAGGCGCTGGTGACACGGTGGCAACAGCAAATTCATCAACAGAAAGTTCAGCTTCAATACCTCAGGCAGGAAGCTGAAGCCGACGTTGACGCGCTTTCCTCCCGACTAGGTCTGTTACAGGCACACGTGATGCGATTAGACGCGCTCGGGCAAAAATTAATCCTGATGGCGAATATCGACAAGGCTGAATTTGATTTTGGCAGTATCCCGGCACTGGGAGGGCCCGAATCTGCATCTCAGAAAGCATCGAATGTTTCCGAGCTTTCAAACGCTATCGAGCAACTGGGACTTCTACTTGATAATCGCGAAAATCAACTGATTTTTCTTGAAGGCCTGGTGATGAATAAAAACCTGCAAAAAGAAGTACAGCCCAGCGGACGTCCCATATTGAAAGGCTGGTTATCTTCTTACTACGGCATGCGTACTCATCCCATATCGGGCAAAAGAGAAATGCATAAAGGAATCGATTTTGCCGGGGAAATGGGAGGCAGTGTCATTGCGGTCGCGAAGGGCGTTGTGACCTATGCCGGAAAACGGTGGGGATTTGGTAACGTCGTCGATATCGCACATGGTAATGGCTACACTACACGTTATGCGCATAATTCAAAAATTCTCGTTTCTGTCGGCGACACGGTAGAAAAAGGATTTCAAATAGCAGAAATCGGATCAACTGGCCGCTCGACAGGTCCCCATGTTCATTTCGAAGTGCTGAAAAATGGTCGTCCGATCAATCCGGTAAAATTTATTCAATCATCGAATTGATACAGGCCTCGACATCTCCGTCATCAGGCTTGCTATTTTTCAAGCAGTCTCCAACTAGAGCTCTATATTCCGCGTACTGGTACGTTTGATGTTTGCTAAATTATCCAGAAAAATATTCGGTAGTCGCAATGACCGAATAATCAAATTTCTCAGTCAACGTATCACCAAAATTAATCAGCTCGAAGCAGATATGCAAGCACTCAGTGACGAGCAGTTTAGCCAGAAAACTGACCAGTTCCGGCAAAGATTTGTAGCAGGGGAAACACTGGATCAGTTGCTCGATGAAGCATTTGCCGTTTGCCGGGAGGCTTCAGTTCGTACTTTAGGTATGCGCCATTATGACGTGCAGCTCATTGGTGCCATGATTCTGCATAACAATCAGATCACCGAAATGCGAACCGGCGAAGGCAAGACCCTGGTAGCAACATTATCCGCCTACCTGAATGCGCTGAGTGACAAAGGGGTTCACATTGTTACCGTAAACGACTATCTGGCAGAACGCGATGCGGCCTGGATGGGGCAGATTTACCAATTTCTCGGACTGAGTGTCGGCGTAGTAATCAGTACCATGGACTATGATGCCAAGCGCGATGCTTATAACTCCGATATTACCTATGGGACCAACAATCAGTTTGGCTTCGATTACATGCACGATAATTTGACCTTCACCCTGGACGACAGGGTGCAGCGAGAACTCAATTTTGCTATTGTCGACGAGGTCGATTCGATATTAATCGATGAAGCACGTACACCATTAATCATTTCTGGCCAGGCCAGTGATAGCTCAGACCTGTACGCTAAAATTAACCGTATTATTCCTAAACTGACCAAAGTAGAAATAGAAGATGGTCCCGGTGATTACACGGTAGATGAAAAGTCAAAGCAGGCTTTTTTGACCGAAAAGGGACACGACAGCGCCGAAAATTTAATGGTTGAGGCGGGTCTTTTAACCGAGGGTGAGAGTCTGTATGAAGCGGTAAATATTGGGCTAGTACATCACCTAAGTGCCGCCTTACGGGCGCATGCGATATTTAATCGAGATGTCGATTATATCGTTCAAGATGGAAAGATAGTCATTGTCGACGAATTTACCGGGCGCACCATGACGGGCAGGCGATGGTCGGAAGGCTTGCATCAAGCCATAGAGGCCAAGGAAAATGTCAGTATTCAGCATGAAAATCAGACCATTGCTTCGATTACATTCCAGAATTATTTTCGCCTCTACAACAAGCTGTCGGGCATGACCGGTACAGCGGATACTGAAGCCTTTGAATTCCAGCAAATTTACGGGCTCGAAGTGGTTGTGGTACCGACTAACCAGACCATGATTCGTGAAGACCTGGGGGATTTAATCTATCTAACGGTACCCGAAAAATACAACGCGATTATTGACGATATCAAGGATTGTGTCAGTCGAGACCAACCGGTGCTGGTAGGCACCACCTCGGTTGAAGCCTCTGAAGTGCTCTCAGGCTTACTGGATAAAGAAAAGCTTAAGCACCAGATATTAAATGCCAAGCAGCACGAACGCGAAGCGAAAATCATAGCCGATGCAGGGATGCCTGGGACAGTCACGATAGCAACCAATATGGCGGGTCGAGGCACTGATATCGTGTTGGGTGGCAATCTGGAGGTCTACCTGAAAGAAATTACTGAAGACCAGACCGATAAACGCGAACAGTTGAAGCTGGAGTGGCAGGATCGCCATAACGCCGTGATAGAGGCGGGTGGACTGCACATCATTGGTACCGAGAGGCATGAGTCACGGCGTATAGATAACCAGCTGCGTGGACGTTCAGGGCGCCAGGGCGACCCGGGATCCTCACGATTTTATTTATCCATGCAGGATAACCTGATGCGAATTTTTGCGTCGGAAAAAGTTTCCGGACTGATGCAAAAGCTTGGTATGGAAGAAGGCGAGGCGATTGAGCACCCATGGGTGAGTAAGGCTATTGAAAATGCGCAACGAAAGGTTGAAGCCCATAACTTCGATATCCGCAAGCAACTGTTGCAATACGACGACGTAGCGAATGACCAGCGTAAGGTTATATACCAGCAGCGTGACGATTTGTTACATGCTGATAATATAGGCGAAGCAATAAAAAATATGCGACTCGACGTGTTGGAATCTGTATTCAGAACCCATATCCCGGTAAATTCCATCGATGAACAATGGCATATCGAAGCGCTCGAACAATCGTTGTTGAATGAATTTGGGGTCGAGTTGCCAGTACAGCAATGGCTCGAAGAGCAGGAAACGGTTGATGATGAAGCGATCCTCAGTCGAATCGTCGAGCATTTCGAAAAAGAGTACCAAACGAAAGTCGGCCTGGTCGGTGAAGATCTTTTTGTGCGCTATGAAAAAGAATTGATGTTGCTGGTGCTCGATCGACATTGGAAAGACCATATCGCGGCGATGGATTATTTGCGACAGGGGATTGGATTGCGCGGATACGCCCAGAAAAATCCAGTTCAGGAATACAAGCGTGAATCGTTTGAAATGTTTACCGATATGCTGGAAGGTATTAAATACGAGGCGATTCAGGCGCTGACACGGGTTCAGATTAGAAGCGAAGCCGAGGTTGAAGCGATCGAGCAAAGTCATAGCAATGACGAAAATATTAAAATGGAACATGCGAGTGCGCATAGCGCGTTGAGTAATCGCGAGAAGGAAGAAAGTGTCAATCAGCCATACGTCAGAAAGGAAAAAAAGCTAGGACGCAATGACCCTTGCTGGTGCGGATCGGGGAAGAAATTCAAACAATGTCATGGAAAACTGAATTAGCACAGGCATGGCAGTCGGATTAGAAAAACCTGGACCACTAAAAGCAATAAGTGGAATCCGTTTAAGTGCAGTCCATAGCGGTATCAAGTCAGACGCGGATAAAAAAGATCTGGTTCTGATTGAATTATCCAGCTCATCCAGCCTTGCCGCTGTGTTTACCAGCAACAAATTTTGCGCAGCACCCGTGGTCGTCGCGAAGGAGCATTTGGCCATCCAGGACCGGGTGCGATATCTGCTCATCAATTCGGGTAATGCCAACGCCGGAACCGGCGAAGCTGGCTATCGGGATGCATTGCAATGCTGTGATGAAATTGCCCAGCGTAGTGCTATACAACGAGTTTCGGTACTGCCTTTCTCGACTGGCGTGATCGCAGCGAGGCTCCCGGTGTCAAATATTTTCCAGAGTCTTCCATTATTATTCGAGCAGTTGGACAAAGACCGCTGGCTGGAGGCTGCACAGGGCATCATGACAACCGACACCTTGCCCAAGGCAATTAGCGAACAGGTTGATATAGCGGGGAAAACGGTCACTATCACCGGTATTGCCAAAGGGTCAGGGATGATTAAGCCCGATATGGCGACCTTGCTGGCCTTTGTCGGCACCGATGCTGTCCTGGACCGAATAGTATTACAGGATATGAATAAACAGGCTGTCGACTGTTCCTTTAATTCTATTACGGTCGATGGCGATACATCGACCAATGACGCCTGCGTCTTAATCGCTACCGGCGAGTCAGGCGTGGTAATAGATAAGGATAACCAGGGGTTTGTCAGTGCGCTGAAGCGTGTCTATCAATATTTGGCACAGTCGATTATTCGCGATGCGGAAGGTGCGACAAAATTTGTCGAAATCGAGGTTCAGGGGGCGAATTCCCTGGCTGAGGCACGTGAAGTGGGATATACCATCGCGCATTCTCCATTGGTAAAAACAGCGCTTTTTGCATCCGATCCCAACTGGGGTCGTATCCTGGCGGCGATAGGTCGGGCCAAAATCGAAAATCTTGATATCAGTCGGGTTGATTTGTTCCTGGGTCCAACCTGCCTTCTGAGAAGCGGTGTTCCAGATAAAGCCTATCGTGAAGAATTGGGGCAGATTGAAATGGATAAAGAGGATATTAAAATTACCGTGAACCTGGGGCAAGGCGATCGATCTGCTACCATTTGGACCTCCGACCTTTCCTACGACTATGTAAAAATAAACGCCGAGTATCGTAGTTAACGAGCTAGCCCGGACAATTCATGAATTACCGCGATGATTGCGCAGGATTTTGTTCCCTCAGGATATTTTCCGAAGAAGTGTCGCTTCAGAGCGCCTACTTTTGGCGGACCAATGGATCCGGCCGACTGAGGAAAATCTCCGGAGGGAACAAAGGACTAGCAAGGGCGTGAGTATATTTATGAAATGTCCGGGCTAGATTATCGAATCGGCGAAAAAGGCTTTTGAGGAGGTGGGTGAAGATTTAGGAATTATTAAACTCACCGAAAAGCCATGAAATCGCTGGTCAAAAAAAGCGGAAACCGGTATCTGGATGGAAGATATCACAGAGCCCGAATGTGGTTTCGAGGATGTAAAAATAAAAATCCACAAGACCGCAATCTGTGGCACTGATATCCATATTTATAACTGGGATCACTGGGCCCAACAGACTATCGTCGTTCCCATGGTCATAGGGCACGAATACGCCGGAGAAATCGTCGAACTAGGCAGCCATGTACACGGCCTTGAGATTGGTCAACGAGTGTCGGGGAAGGCCATATTGTTTGTGGTATTTGCCGGAACTGCCGTGCAGGCAAGCTACATCTATGTCGTAATACAATGGGTGTCGGGATTAATTGTCCGGGCGCATTTGCCGAGTACCTGGTAATCCCGGCTCGTAATGTTTATCCGTTACCCGACGATATCTCGGACGATTTCGCTCCTATTCTCGACCCGCTTGGCAACGCTACTCATACGGCCCTGTCATTCGACCTGGTCGGAGAAGATATCCTGATTACTGGCGCAGGCCCGACAGGCATCATGGCGGCAGCGGTTGCACGACGTTCGGGTGGCGTCACGTGGTCATTACCGATGTGAACGAATATCGTCTTGCCTTTGCCGGTAAGCTCGGCGCCACCCGTGCCGTCAACATCGCAAACAAATCGATCGATCAAGTGATGTCTGAAATTGGCATGCAAGAAGGGTTTGAGGTGGGACTGGAGATGTCGGGCAATGCCCAGGCATTTAACGATATGCTCCAAAACATGGTTCATGGTGGCCGCATCGCGTTACTCGGTATCCCACCTAAAGACACGGCAATAGACTGGAACCAGGTTATATTTAAAGGCCTCAACATCAAGGGCATCTATGGTCGTGAAATGTTTGAAACCTGGTATAAAATGACCGCGCTACTACAAAGTGGCTTGAAACTGGAACCTGTAATCACTCACCGCTACGATATCGACGACTTCCAGACTGGATTTGATGTAATGCGTTCTGGACAATCAGGAAAGGTAATTTTGAACTGGTGTTGAGACATATTTGGGCTGCATGCTAATATAAAACAACTTAATACCGGCATCGATATTAATTGCTATCCAGCAGTCTTTACAAAAGCTATATTTCGACTACGCTTAAGCGCACTTGCGTGGTGTGCTCTTCCATTTCAAGCATTAGCCCAGTTATCTAAATTTTAGATTTTGGTTCATTGGTGTCCCGTTAACTTTTTTATAAAACTAGTAAGTTATTGTTATATTTAAGATTAAATATTTTAAATGGCTCTGCACAAAAATACTGTTGTTTTGAATGTTTATAACTCCATCGTCATTCCGGCATGTTTTTAGCCGGAATCTAAGGTAATTGGACGCATTATTACTAATTTTGGCTCCGTTTTCGATAGATTCCGGCTCGTGGGCCGGAATGACAGGATGGTTATATAGCGAAATTTCGAATTATTTTTAATCACAGTAATTTCATGCAGAGCCATTATATTTTATGATTATTTTAGACATGAATCATCGGAAGAGTATTCGTCATTCCGATACGTCGGACCGCCGCACACGACTGCATGGATGCAGGAGGTAGAGCACCAACAGTAGGCGCTTTAGGCGACGCAGGAGCAGTTGCCGAGGCGGGAATGACGTGCAACTCATTGATACAACTGAGTATTAAGACACTAGATTCCGGCTAGAAACATGCCGGAATGACGATTGTTGAGTTAACGGGACAGCAATGATTTTGGTTAATTAAATGACCCCTCCGGAACGAGTAATTGCAATTAATTTGTACATATTCCTGGCAAGCGATCATGATTAAGCAAAACTGGACAATATTTAAATTCTCTTTGTGACCGGCATGAAATTTCGTACTCGATTGAAAAATTTATTTCCATTCCTCAAATGGGGGAAAAACCAGACAAAGGAATCTTTGCACGCTGACATGATGGCCGGGCTAACCGGTGCGGCCATTGTATTGCCACAGGGCGTTGCCTTTGCGGCCATCGCTGGAATGCCGCCAGAATATGGGCTATACACAAGCATGGTACCCGCCATTATCGCGGCATTGTTCGGTTCATCCTGGCACCTGGTATCAGGCCCGACTACGGCGGCTTCGATCGTGATGTTTTCTTCCTTGAGTGTATTAGCCGTACCTGGCAGCGAACAATATATCGCGCTCGCAATCACCCTGGCTTTCATGGTTGGTGTTATACAACTCGTCATGGGACTGGTGCGATTAGGCACCCTGGTTAACTTTATATCCCATTCTGTAATCGTGGGCTTTACCGCAGGGGCAGCCTGCCTGATCGCAGCCAAACAGGCGAAAACATTTTTTGGCATCGACTTGCACGATAGCGAGCACCTGTCCCAGGATATCAGCTACCTGTTCACTCATTGGGACTCATTGCATCCGCTTGCATCTGCAGTGGCTTTGGCAACATTAACTGTCGGGGTGATTGCACTTAAAATAAACCCTAAATTTCCGGGAATGATAGTGGCACTATTGATCGGAAGTACATTCGCGGTTTTACTCAATTTGACATTTGGCGAAGAATTCACTGGCATACAAATGGTAGGGGCCTTACCGCGCCAACTACCCCCTCTGTCCACACCAATATTTTCACTGCATGTGCTAAGAGACCTGGCACCGCTCGCATTAGCCATGACACTATTTGCATTAACCGAAGCAGTATCCATCTCCCGGTCTATCTCGATTAAATCGGGCCAGCCTATTTCGGGTAGTCAGGAATTTATCGGGCAGGGTTTATCTAATATTGCCGGTAGCTTTTTCTCGGCCTATGTCGCCACCGGCTCGTTTAACCGTAGCGGTGCCAACTACGACGCTGGTGCCCGATCGCCTTTCGCGGCAGCTTTTGCCGGCGTAATTTTGATAGTCATCGTACTCGCTGTAGCTCCGCTAACCTCTTATTTACCGAAAGCGGCAGTCGCAGGCTTGCTGATCCTGGTTGCCTGGCGCATCATCAATTTCAGTCAAATCAAGAAAATATTACGCGCTGACCCGAATGAAGCTGCGGTTTTAATCGTCACCTTTTTGAGCACCATATTTCTCAAGCTTGAATTCGCGATCTTGCTTGGAGTCATATTATCGCTAATGATATTTCTTCGCAGAACCTCGCGCCCCAGGCTACTGCCACGCGTTCCTGACCCGGATAGCAGGAACCGTAAATTTGTAGTCGGGCTGACTCGTCCCGAGTGTCCGCAATTGAAAATGCTACGACTTGAAGATTCGCTATATTTCGGATCGGTCTCCCATGTCGGCGAATTACTCAGGCGCTACCGGGAACACTATCCAGAACAAAAACACCTGTTAATTCTCACCAAAGGCATCAATCAGGTCGATATCGCCGGAGCAGAATTACTCGTAAACGAAGCCAGGTCGAGACGTAAAATGGGCGGCAGGCTATATCTTTATCGACTCAAAGACCGTGCAGCCAAAGTGATGGAACGCGGTGGTTATAATGAAGAGATCGGCGAAGAAAATATCTTTGACTCAAAGAGCGAAGCGATATCTGAAATTTTTGACAGGCTGGATAAAAATATCTGTGCTAAATGCACTAATCGAATTTTCCTGGAGTGCGGTTCCCCCGACCCATCGTCTCGTAGAAAACAGTTAGAGGATAGTGATCAGACCGATACCTCTAGCGACCCAGACGCACCCGTACCAACCTGAACTGGTTGCCACAACTGTTTTCGACTATAGTCGCACCCCGAGTGAAATCAAAGGATCCCTGGCATCGTGTCGTTTAGTATTGGACCCTATAAATTTGAAAACCGATTAATACTAGCGCCAATGGCGGGTGTGACCGATCGACCATTTCGCCAACTGTGCCGTTCCCTTGGTGCTGGCATGGTGGTTTCCGAAATGATTACCAGCCGGCCTGATTTGAGAAATAGCCGTAAGACTCAATTACGAATGGATCACACGGGTGAACCGGGTCCAATCATTGTCCAGATAGCCGGTGGTAATCCCAAAATGATGGCGGATGCGGCTGTTTATAATGTCGATCACGGCGCACAAATCATCGATATCAATATGGGTTGCCCGGCGAAAAAGGTTTGCAAGGTCGATGCCGGGTCAGCGCTACTAAAAGACAGTGCGTTGGTACAGGCCATTTTGAATAACGTCGTGAAATCTGTTTCTGTCCCGGTGACATTAAAAATGCGTACCGGATGGTCTCGCGATAGCAAGAATGCACTGGAAATAGCAAAAATCGCCGAAGATTGTGGCATCCAGGCCCTGGCCATTCATGGGCGCACGCGAGAGGACAGATTTACCGGTGAAGCCGAATACGAAACCACGCGCGCAGTTAAACAGGCGGTGAGCATTCCAGTGATTGCCAACGGAGACATCTGTTGTGAGAAAAAAGCAAAAATGATCGTGAACTTCACGGCCGCGGATGCTATCATGATCGGCCGAGGTGCGCAGCAACGACCGTGGATTTTTCAACAAATCGACCGCTATCTTGAAACCGGTCGATTCGCCGATGAACCCACCGCCGAACAAAAACAACGATGGTTAATAAGCCACCTTAAAAATTTATACGCTTTTTACGGGGAATATCAGGGCGTACGAGTTGCACGTAAGCACATTAACTGGCAGCTCGGGCAAAACAAAAATTATGATTCTATCAGGTCTACACTCATGCAGGCGACTACGGCAGAAGACCAGTTAAATATTGTCGAAAGTCGGCTGGAATAATGGATTCCGCAACAGCTTGCCAAAGCATCATAGATTTTCATAAGGAGGATTTAATGGTAAGTTTTCGTGAAAAATAAGAAGCATAAAAGCGCATTACAACAATCCGTCGAATCGGCAATTTCCCGGTATCTGTCCGATCTGGACGGAGAAATTCCCTGCAACCTGTTCGAAACTGTAATCGCCGAAATTGAGCAACCGATGCTCCAGACCGTGCTGCGGCACTGCGACAACAATCAATCCAGAACTGCCGCTTATCTCGGCATTAATCGTGGTACCCTGCGAAAAAAACTCAGACAGTATCAAATAGAGTACTAGCCCTGATATAACTTAGCCCCGATATTTTTGATCCGCTATAATGCCGGATTTTTCCAGGCGGGTACTTCGTCAAAATGACTCATACTGCTCAAATTGTTAGGCGTGCATTAATTAGTGTGTCTGATAAGTCGGGTGTAGTTGAACTAGCACAGGCCTTACACGAAGTCGGGGTAAAGCTTTTATCTACAGGCGGGACTGCAAAGCTATTCGCCGAACATGGCATCCCCGTGACCGAAATAGCTGACTATACCGGTTTTCCGGAGATTATGGATGGCCGCGTCAAAACTCTGCACCCAAAAATTCACGGCGGCATTCTAGGGCGAAGGGGCACAGACGACGCTGTCATGCAGGCTCACGATATTGAGCCAATAGACCTGGTTGTGATTAATTTATATCCCTTTCAGGAGACGGTTTCAAAACCTGACTGTACGCTCGAAGATGCAATCGAAAATATCGATATCGGTGGCCCGGCGATGGTTCGCGCCGCGGCAAAGAATCACGAAAGTGTGGCCGTGGTAGTTGATCCTGCTGATTACCCCGACCTGCTCAATGAAATGGCTAGCAATAGTGGTAGCCTGTCTGATGAGACCCGCTTTTCGCTCGCTATCAAGGCTTATGAGCATACCGCAAGTTACGATGGGACAATCGCTAATTATTTCGGTCGTATGGTACAAAAACCTGACGACAGTCAGTTTCCGCGCACGATTAACTTTCAGTTTCGACACGCACAAGCCATGCGTTATGGCGAGAACCCTCACCAGAATGCAGCATTTTATGTAGAAGCGAATATACCAGAGCCTTGCATAGCCACCGCGACTCAACTGCAGGGCAAAGCTCTGTCGTTTAATAATATTGCTGACACAGATGCAGCGCTAGAATGCGTCAAGCAATTTCAACAACCGGCCTGTGTCATCGTAAAACACGCTAACCCCTGTGGCGTTGCAGTCGCTAACAACCTCCAAGATGCCTACCAGCAGGCTTTTAGCACCGACCCCGAGTCTGCATTCGGGGGCATCATAGCGTTTAATCAGACCCTCGATGCACAGACAGCCAAAACGATTCTCGACCGCCAGTTCGTTGAGGTAATCATCGCACCACAGATAGATGACGAGGCCAGTGCTATCCTGGCCAGTAAGGAAAATATTCGCCTGCTCAGTTGTGGTCAGTGGCAGGATGCGGGTCATCGCCTCGACTTCAAACGAGTGAATGGCGGTCTGCTGGTTCAGGATACGGACAACAAGCTCTACGATTCGCTAAAAGTCGTGTCTGATCTCAAGCCGACCGACACGCAAATGGACGATATGCTGTTTGCCTGGAAGGTGGCGAAGTTCGTCAAGTCAAATGCCATCGTGTACGCTAGAGAACAGACGACTATTGGCGTCGGCGCGGGTCAAATGTCCCGTATCAACAGTGCCCGCATCGCCACAATTAAGGCAGAACACGCCGGTCTAAAGGTGGTCGGCTCAGTCATGGCCTCGGACGCATTTTTTCCATTTCGTGATGGTATCGACGCAGCCTACGAAGCGGGTATCGCTGCCATAATCCAGCCCGGGGGATCGATGCGCGACGACGAAGTAATAGCAGCCGTTAACGAGCATGGCATGGCAATGGTGTTTACAGGTATGCGACATTTTAGGCATTGAATATAATATTGACTAATTCGACAGGTCTGGTCATTGGATAAACGCATGAAAGTGCTGGTTGTAGGTGGCGGTGGTCGTGAACACGCTTTGGCATGGAAAGCCTCCCACTCGCAACTAGTTGATCAGGTTTTCGTCGCACCAGGCAATGCGGGCACCGCACTCGAAGCCGGGTTAACTAACGTCGAAATAGCTGCCGACGACCTCCAGTCTTTACTCGAGTTTGCACAACTGGAAAGCATAGGTCTGACCATCGTTGGACCAGAATTGCCATTGGTAAGCGGAATTGTAGACCTGTTCAGAGCAGCTGGACTACGAATCTTCGGACCCAGTGCTGCAGCCGCACAGCTAGAGGGGTCAAAAACTTTCACCAAGGACTTTCTCGCCCGTCATCTGATACCCAGCGCGAAGTATAAAAGCTTTACCGAAATTGACCCCGCCATCGAATATGTCAGGCAACAGGGAACTCCCATCGTAGTCAAGGCTGATGGCCTCGCCGCCGGCAAGGGTGTCATCGTGACGGATAGCGAGACAAAGGCAACTAAGGCTATCCAGGATATGCTCGCTGGCAATGCTTTTGGTGAAGCCGGTCATCGAGTCGTCATCGAGGAATTTCTTGAAGGTGAAGAAGCCAGTTTTATCTGCATCGTGGACGGCGAACAGGTATTACCGATGGCTAGCTCACAAGATCACAAAGCCCGTGATAATGGTGATCGGGGCCCTAATACTGGTGGCATGGGGGCCTATTCCCCGGCACCGATCGTGACAGCTGAAGTCGAAGCTCGAGTCATGCAGGATATCATTATGCCCACGGTTCGAGGCCTGGCCGCCGAGGGAGTCAGCTATACCGGGTTTTTATACGCAGGCCTGATGATTAACGAACGGGGTGAGCCCAGTGTGGTGGAATATAATTGCCGATTCGGCGATCCCGAAGCACAACCGATTATGATGCGGCTAAAGTCCGATCTGGTAGAGCTCTGTCTGGCTGCCTGCGACGGCGAGTTGGCCAGCAAAACCGTACAATGGGATTCACGTAGCGCTCTGGGTGTCGTGATGGCAGCCGATGGTTACCCTGGAAGTTACGACAAAGGTGAATTAATACAAAAAATTCCTCTCTCGACGGAGTGGTCGAAAGTATTCCATGCAGGCACCAAAATCAATCTGGATGAAAATATCGTTTCCAATGGAGGACGAGTGCTTTGTGCAGTAGCGCTCGGTAACAATATCACCGAAGCTCAACAAAATGCCTATAGCCTGGTCGACCAGATAGACTGGGAAGGTGCTTATTTTCGTACTGATATCGGTTTTAAGGCGCTTTAACCTGTACCCGAATCCATTACCCCAACAGGACGAAAATTGCAGGTAATGTCTCAACACATCCACCCAATATATTGAGACATCTATACTTTTTAAATATTGACGAAATTGGCCTGCCTACCATATATAGTAGTCCAGGATATTATTCGTCACAATATATTGTGATTTTTCCATTTATAGATATACTACGCGTGATTCGTTTTTTTCCCAATGCGAGTAATATACGTGAAGTGTCCTAATTGCAGTTCGACCATGTTACAAACCGACGAAAATGCGACTTCGAGAAGCCTGGTTAAGTTTTTCCGCTGCACCAATTGTGTGGGCGGGCACGTGAAATCGGAGCCGGTTTTGGAAATTAACCCGTTTTATGACCCGGATGCTGAATTTTTCGATCCGACCATGGTCTCATTTAATAAGCGTATGCAATTGATATAGATTTATTGGATCGAAATGATAATTATCGCGCTTAATTAGGTTCTATGGAGGGAATATGCAAACCATTTTCTACAGAGACCAGGGCAAGCTGCCGACGATCTGGTCGAAGCTATTGAACAGACTAGTTTATCTGCCTGGTGCAGTGATCATGCTGTACGGAGTCTGGCTCCTGATCAGTGCTTAACTCCACAGGCTATAGTCGCGCTTAAACAGTCTGAAAAATTAATTTGACTCGCAAACCACCGAATTCAGATCGCTCGAAATTCATATCGATATTGTAGGCTCTGACAATATCGGCAACCACCGCCAGCCCTATTCCCTGTCCTTCGCTGGATTGATCCAGACGCGTTCCCCGACTCAGGATCTGCTGCACTTCTTCCTGCTCGAGCCCACGGCCATCATCATCTATGCGCAATTCCATTTCATTTTCGTTCAGCATCGCTGCAATGATAGCTATCCGACCTGCGCTATACTTGAATGCGTTATCCAGTAAATTCCCGACAACCTCAAGGCAATCACTCTCATCCATTCTGATCATGATTTGCGTAGGCAGCTTAGATTCTACCTTAACCATTTTTTCCCGATACACTTTTTCAAGCGCCGATACAATTTTAGTGATGATTTGTACCATATTGACTGGTTTATTTATCTTTGCTCCGGCAACATTGGTGGCCTTTCGTAATTGGTAGGATACAATTTGATTCATCCTGTTGACCTGCTCTCGTAATGTCTTCAGATCCACAACACCATTCTTATCGCTATCCGAAAGGCCGCTTAAAACCGCCAAAGGGGTTTTAAGGCTGTGCGCCAGATCATCCATCGCGTTACGATAAAGCTCTCGTTGATACTGCTCCTGACTCAATAATATATTCAAATTTTCTGTAAGCGGGGTTATTTCCAACGGATAACTAAACTCGAAGCCAGACTGTTTCCTGTCTTCTATCGCCTTAACTTCCAGGCCGACTTTCTTGAGTGGCCATAAGCTCCACATCATTACAAAATACATCACGATCAATAATAATAAAGTGGTCACAATCAGCCAGGTCCACAGAGTTTGCCGAAATCGCTCGAGTTGGCTGAAATATTCGGTCGCTTCCTGCCACACAACTATATTGTAACGCTCCAGTTTATCATTCACATTGGGCCATTGAATGGCAAATATCAGCTGGAAATACGGCTTGCCGCCGAATTCAGGTGTATTAAATTGCCACTCGCCTGACTGGATACTGAAATCATCCGGGAACCTGGCGAGCGTAGATTGAGAACGCCAAATCTGCTCGTTGCTGTTATTATAAAGCATCGCATAAAGGCCCGAATTTCGGGTCAGCAGACTACTCTCGAATAGCCGCTCGTCCGCTATCGTTATACTCAGACCCGCGTGATTTCTATCAACTGCGGCTAACAAGCTATAGATCAATAACTGCAACCTGTCTTCTTCGGCCTGCAAGGCTCGTTTCACCACCGCCCTTTCGAGGGCTATTGCAGTCAATATCATAAAGACCACGAGCACGAGCAGGGAAACAAACGTAAGTCGTGACTTGATCGACCTCACTTATAGATGACCATTCAAGGCTGTTCAGCGCGAGCCAGGGTAAACCTGTAGCCTCTTCCCCTCAGGGTTTCAATAGGTTGCAGGCTTTCATCTGGGTCGAGTTTTTGCCGTAGGCGTCGAATGAACACCTCGATTACATTGCTATCATTGTCAGCATCGTCGTCATACAGGTGCTCGGTAAGCACCGTTTTTGAGATCACCTCACCCGCATGTAGCATCAGATATTCGAGTACCTTGTACTCGAACGCGGTAAGATCAAGTTCCCGGTCCTGCACGTAGGTTCTTTGTGTCACGGTATCGAGACTGACCGGCGAACAAAGAATACGAGAATCTGACCATCCTGATGCACGCCGAATCAGGACTCGGAGTCGAGCCATCATTTCTTCGTGGTGGAATGGTTTAACCAGATAATCATCGGCACCTGCATCGAGACCCTCGACCTTGTCCTGCCAGCGCCCGCGTGCGGTCAGGATCAAGATTGGGATACTGTTTCCCTGCTTGCGTAGCGTTTGAATGACTTCGAGTCCCGACATCTTCGGAAGGCCAAGATCAATAATCGCCACATCACAGGGATATTCCTGCATCAGGTACAGCCCCTCGCTGCCGTTGTCGGCGCTATCTACTGCAAAACCTTCTCTTTTCAGCCGCTCGACGATTTGGCGCTGTATATCCAGGTCGTCTTCAATGACTATGGCGCGCATTGGGAACCTCTTTATCTGCGAGATTTCGATTAAATCACAGGTACAATCTGAATGCGCAACTTTATACGCTTTCCAGGGTGATAAGGCATTTCAACCTGGTATTGTTCACCCTGATAACGATAAGTGACCTGATACCCCTCAATCACTTCCTCGTAACTCACCTGATGGCGTACATTGCAACGCTCCTGATATTCGATATTGCTGCTTCGACCCGACTCAATGTGCCCGTTTACCGCATTGTGACCAATTTGTGCCCCGATCAGTGTACCCATTATAGTAGCCAGTTTATTGCCATTACCCTTGCCTATCTGGTGTCCTATAATTCCTCCCAGTATGCCGCCGACGGCCATACCGCTTGCCGATTTCGGATGTGAGTAATCGTTTTGAGCATGAATCACCGGCTCATCCCAGCATTCCCGCACCGGATAAGTTACTTTGATCTGGCGGTAAATAGGGGTAACTTCTACTACCTTTCCAAAGCCATCAGACATATTTATCGGCCCATGTCCTATGCCACGATGCCTGGAATCAGCCAACAGGTTTGCAGACATTAATACCAGGGTCATTGCTAATACAGTTTTGAAGTATTTCATATCGATCTCCGTGTTTGTTTGTCGATGATCACTAATATAGGCGGAGATAACTGAATTGAGGCTTAACGGGTATCCATTCGACCCACTTTGTGAAAAAATTACGTCGCTAAATCAGATGAGGACACAATAAAGGTCAATTGCTTAAGGCTGACTCAATCATTTGCTTGATTTCGGCTGGTCTAAAAGGCTTGTCTACGATAGCAGACACACCGTCTTTCTGGACCGCAGCGAGCTTACTGGCGTCACCTTCGGTGGTGACCATTAATACCGGCACCGAACTCTGGTTACTTTCGTTTCGAATAAAACGCAGCAATTCTCTGCCATCCACTTCCGGCATATTCAAATCGGTTACGATAAGGTCGTAGATATTGGACTGAATCATCGGTATCGCTTCGCTTCCATCGCTGGCTTGAGTAATGTGTCCTATACCCATTTTCTGTAATGTCCGGCTAATCATTTTGCGCGCCAATGCGCTATCGTCGACTACCAGTACTTGCAGGCTTTCCGGATTCAGGTCTTCGAGTTCTATTCGGTCCGGATTTTCCCATTCCATGGTCGTGATTACGGACCGCCTCAGATCTTTTGAGGTAAAGGGTTTGGGTAAAACGGCAGACGCCCCTGCCTGTTTAATCAGGTTGAGTTCGCGAAACGAGGTCGTGGTCGAAATTAATATAAACGGCGTATCGATGGTAGATTCGCTATTCCTCATTTTTAGTACCAGGTCGCTTCCGCTCATATCTTCCAGGTATAAGGAACTGATCACGAGATCGGGAACGTCGTTAATGATCGATTCGAGAGCCTCTTCTCCTGTATGCAAATGAGCAAACTGATGAATACCTAACTCCTCAAACTGCCTGATGATAATTCTGGCCTGAGACCTGGACGGTTCAACTAAAACCACATAAAGAGATGCAAGCTGATGTTCCATAAAATTACCATCATCGAATTATTTGTATTACTGGAGATATATAGCACATGTGTTTCATTTATTAGTTTTTAACCCACCGGCACAGCTTGATTTTTAGATTCGAATGCCTAATCTAGTCGCCTGTCTATTTGATGCTAAAACTGTATGTACGCTCTCGAAATTAAAGATTTACATAAAACCTATGCCAATGGGAGGCAAGCCCTCAAGGGCATTGATCTTTGCGTCGAGCAAGGCGATTTTTTTGCATTGCTCGGTCCCAATGGTGCCGGCAAATCAACCTGCATCGGCATTATTTCCTCGTTGGTGAACAAAACCAGCGGTACAGTCAGCGTATTTGGCCATTCAATCGACGAGGAATTGATCAAGGCTAAATCATTACTGGGCTCGGTTCCGCAGGAGTTCAACTTCAATAGCTTCGAACCGGTGCAGGAGATCGTCGCCAATCAAGGTGGCTTTTATGGAGTGCCGGCCAAAATTTCCAGGGAACGCACCGAACATTATCTGAAGCAACTAGGTCTATGGACGCATCGGTATGAGCAGGCTAGAAAATTATCCGGCGGGATGAAAAGGCGACTAATGATTGCGCGCGCTTTGATTCACCGCCCTCGCCTGCTAATCCTGGACGAACCGACCGCAGGGGTCGATATCGAACTGCGCCGCTCGATGTGGCAATTTATGGACGAAATCAATCAACAGGGTACGACCATTATTCTAACCACACACTATCTTGAAGAAGCGGAACGCATGTGCCGTAACATCGCGATCATCGATGAGGGTTTGCTGATTAAAAATACCAGCATGAGTAGCCTGTTAAAAACTCTGAACAGCGAAACCTTCATTTTATATCTGAGAGATAATATCGATATCGCGCCGGTACTCAATGGTTTCTCGACGCAGATGCTCGACCCGCATACGATCGAAGTCGACGTACCAGAGAAAGGGTCACTCAATGACCTGATTCAGCAACTGGACACCCAGAATATTGTCGTCAATCGAATGCGTAACAAGGTAAATCGGCTGGAAGAATTATTTATCAAAATAACCGCCAAGCCAAATGGCGCTCAGAAAGGTGTTGTCGCCCCAAAGGACTGGTAAAAATGTGGCCTAAATACTGGATCGCCTACAAAACCATAGCCCGCAAGGAAATATTGCGATTCGCTCGCATCTGGATACAAACAATCATTCCGCCAGCCGTGATGGTATGTTTATATTTTATTATCTTTGGAAATCTAATCGGTCAAAAAATTGGCGATATGGACGGTATGGCTTATATCGATTTTATCATGCCCGGTCTGGTGATGATGTCTATTATTACCAATTCCTACGCCAATGTCGTGTCGTCATTTTGGGGTGCCAAGTATTCTCACTACATCGAGGAAATGCAAATTGCACCCATTCCCAATATCGTGATATTGTTGGGTTATGTCACCGGCGGAGTCATACGGGGAATCAGTGTCGGGATAGTAGTTACCCTGGTTTCGCTGATATTTACGGACTTTTACATATACAGCCCCGTCGTTGTTCTGGTAGTAGCAGTTCTGACCGCATTTTTATTTTCGCTCGCAGGATTGATCAATGGTATCTTCGCCAATAGCTTCGACCACGTTACCATTATCCCAACCTTTGTACTGACCCCGCTAACCTACCTGGGCGGAATTTTCTACTCGATCACACTATTACCGGTTTTCTGGCAACGAGTATCGTTGGGCAATCCGATTGTTTATATGGTCAATAGTTTTCGGTACGGGTTTCGAGGAACCAGTGACATCGGGCCAGAATTAGCCATAGTGGTTATTCTGTTCTTTATTCTGGTACTTTTCGTGGCATGCATGACACTGCTTAATCGGGGCACCGGTATTCGTCCATGACGTTGTATGTCGATATCGGCGTCAATCTTACCAATAAGAGCCTGATGCGCGATCTGGACTCGGTCATTCACCGAGCGCGCGATGCAGGAGTCGAGCATATGGTGGTAACCGGCACCCACCTGAAAGAAAGTGCAAAGGCTATCCAACTGTGCGAGCAATATCCACAAACCCTGGTTTGTACTGCAGGCGTTCACCCACACCATGCCAGTGACTGGCACGCATCCTCCGAGGATAGCCTGCGTGAACTAGCCACGCATGCCAGCGTACGCGCTATTGGTGAAACAGGCCTGGACTTCAACCGAAATTACTCTCCACGCGAGGCACAAATAGAAGTTTTTCATCGTCAACTGAATATCGCGGCATCAATTAAAAAACCTGTGTTCACCCACCAACGTGATGCCCACCAGGAATTCGTCTCGATTATACGTGAACATCGGGATTCTCTGGCCAAAGTCGTGATCCATTGCTTTACCGATACCCGGTCAGCATTACTCGATTACCTTGACCTGGATTGCCACATAGGCATTACCGGCTGGATATGCGACGAACGCCGAGGTCTCGATCTACAGCAACTGGTCAAGCTTATTCCTGATAACCGGCTCATGGTCGAAACCGACGCACCCTATCTGTTACCGAGAAATTTACCGACTAAACCGGTAAATAGAATCAATGAACCGGCATACCTGCCTCATATTCTGCACACTATCGCCTATCACCAAAACAAAACTGTTAGCCAGTTAGCGAACGAATGCCTGAATACCAGTCGTCAATTTTTCGATATTTGATTCAGTAGTGGAAGTTCCAGCTCCCCCTGGCAGGTTATTGAGCTAATAATGTTAATTTTTTCTGCAAGCTTTCAATTCCCGTCTAAACTAAATTAGGATAAAATTACTACCAGTTTCGACAATCATCGTGTATTGATGAACGATCACACTAAATTACATTTTTTCGCATCCACCGCAGAATCCTGTAGTTATCTCGAAGGCAGGAAGTCTGTCAGCGCGTTTGCAAACCCCCATATGGATATGGACATGAAAACCTACGACGAATTAATCCAGCACGGTTTTCGCCGATCAGGTGGCTATATATACCGACCCCATTGCCCAAGCTGCCAGGAATGCATATCGGTCCGAGTTCCAGTAAAATTCCACCAATATTCGCACAATGAAAAACGCATACTACGGCGAAACAAAGATATCACTCTAATCCGCCGGAATAGTAAGTTTCGCGAACAGCATTTCGATTTATACAAGCGCTATATTAGTAGCCGACATGGCGATGGGGCGATGGCTAATCCTGGCAAGTCAGATTACCACCGATTTCTGATTTGCGACTGGACCGACACAACATTCACCGAATTTCGTCTTCATGGGCAACTTATTGCTGTCGCAGTAGTGGATGTGATGAGTACCGGGCTATCAGCTGTTTACACGTTTTTTGACCCCGATTACGCTAATCGTAGCCCAGGCCACCTCGCAGTACTACTTCAGATCGAGCAGGCTAAATCGCGCGATCTTGATTATTTATACCTGGGATACTGGATCAAAGACTGCAAAAAAATGACCTACAAGCGCCGTTACAAACCACTGGAAGGTTTTATCAACGACCACTGGGTGCCGCTTTAGAAAAATTCGAAATTCCAGGTAATTCACTCGTTGAGAGACGCCTGATTTACTCAGACTAAATGATCACCAGTATTGAAATAAGGCAACAAATCCAATCCATAAAACAAGGGCACGAAGCACCAGTCCCCGACTGGCCTTTATCACTTCAAGCATTTGTAATTCGGTTACCGCATCTACGGTTCTGATCGATGCAAGACCTACTTGCTGTAAATAATTGTCGTTAACGCTACCCACATTAAAATCGAACAAAATTTGATCACGCAGGCGTTTCAGACCCGCATCAAAGTTCCCGCAAATCAAAAACAATACTCCGCTTAATAATGCAGGAATCCACTCCAGCCAGGCCATAATTTTCCCCGCCATACCATTCAAACTCGGGTTGTCGGATATATAAGTTTGCGTCGCAATACGTTCTAACAGCCTATAAGCAACAAGAATAATGGGGCCACCTACCACCATCCAGAATATCACCGTATAGAAATTACGATTGGCTAAAACAAAAATGCCGCCCGCTACCTGCTTGATTTGTGCTTCTGGTTCGGAAACCACATCCCCGCCAAGCATTGCTTTAGCTACCTGTGCAGCTCGCTCATGGTCCGATTCAGAAAAAGATTCGAGGTAGGCATCAATGTCCCTGTCAAGGTTACGTGATCCCAGGCAGAGATAAACCACTACTATGTAAAATGCGAGTGTCAATAGATTGGGCGGATCACTGGAAAACACAGCATTAATCAAACTGATCAAAAGTACTACTGGGATAACTCTAAGCCCAAGCATCGGCCATATGCCATACCGATCCAGATTCCATCGATCACTCAGGATACGACAATAGTTGGCAATCCACTTATCCGACCGGTAGGCCTGCAAATCGGGAAAGATCCGATCCAGCACCAAAGCAATGATTAAACTTAGAGTTAGCATTATGGAGACTCAAGCAAATAATGCAGCTGTTGCCAGTCGAATGCCGGTCCAGGATCGGTCTTTCTTCCGGGTGCAATATCGCTGTGACCACAGATAGCATCGTTTTCGATATCCGCGTAGCGTGACTGGAGGCTGGCAACCAACCGACTCAGCTGGCGATATTGAACCTCAGTGTAATTCTGGTCGTCGGTACCTTCCAGCTCGATGCCGATCGAGAAATCGTTGCAGGCCTGTTCTCCACGCCAACACGACTCCCCTGCATGCCATGCACGATCCAGGAAGGAAACAAACTGAATAATATTACCATCACGCTCGATCAGGCAGTGCGCCGATACCCGCATCTCGCCAATGGCAGAAAAATATTCGTGCGCGTCGATATCCAGCGTATTACAAAATAGCTGTTGAATATAACCACCACCAAAATCCGCCGGCGGCAAACTGATTCCGTGTATGACGATCAGTTTTATTTTACTATTATCAGGCCTGGAATCGTAATTGGGCGATTGGATCGCCTCGACTAAACTTAGCCAGCCGGTATCATCAATTATCAATTCGCTCATCCAGACTTTTTTAATATCAGCGCCAATAAAACTCTGCCTCGAAGGCAAGATAGAATATCTCGTATAAACCTGCAAGTGTGATTTTCCCGTGAAGGGATATAGCTACCGGCGTAATTTTGCCAGGTCCCACTCAACACTGGTTGGTAATCATTAAACCTGGTGATATATACTCTCTTCATTAAACAGGCCGAGGCATACAAATCGAATATTGACGTACCTGTTTAAAAATAACCTGGAGAAAAGCGTGGACACCGAAGAATTGAAAGAAATTCAGGCACCCCTGAAACAGCAATATAAAGACAATCCAGACACGGCCTTGATCACCTTACGCGCCAGATCTCGAATCGGCGAGGGAATTACCTGCAAAGTCGAAACAGGGCAATCACTGGTCGAAGCGGGGCTGCACCCTGCCACCGGCGGAAGTGGACTGTCGGCCTGTTCCGGGGACATGCTACTGGAAGCATTGGTCGCCTGCGCGGGTGTCACATTAGGCGCTGTTGCAACTTCGATCGGTGTCGATTTACGCGATGCAACAATCAGTGCCGAAGGTGACCTGGATTTTCGAGGTACGCTTGCTGTTGATAAAGAAGCCCTGGTTGGATTCAAGGCAATCTGGCTGAATTTTGACCTGGATAGCGATGCAGACGATGTGCAATTGGCATCGCTTATTAAGTTAACCGAGCGATATTGCGTTGTTTACCAGACATTAACCAGTACACCCGATATCACAATATCCCACTAGATCGTGGCATGGTACTCCTCAGCAACCATTAAGACATCTGACGAATTCGCCGCCGCCAAACATATAGCGATAGCGGGCAAATTTAATGGAATGGGCAGTATCGGTATTTGTAATCAGGTGGGGGCTGGGTTACCGGCACCACCCTATTTGTCTTGCTCGAATAGACCACAGTAATTGGTATACTATTCCGCCGATTCAGTGGCAATTTAATCGCACTGGTTAAAGTTATTTTGTTATTCAGGCTAGACATCGTCAAGTGTATCGTCTAGCTTTTCATAATTAACGCAAAAGGAGATCTACAATGGACAAACCAACTCTCTACGGCCCCGCATACAGTACCTATACGCGCAGCGCACGCCTGGCACTGGAAGAAAAAGGGGTAGATTACAATTTTGTCGAAGTCGATTTTATGCAGGGTCCAATGCCTGACGAGCAAATCGAGCGTCACCCCTTCGCCAGGGTTCCCGCTTTCGAACATGATGGATTTCAATTATACGAAGTCACTGCCATCGAACGCTATGTAGATGAGGCATTTGACGGTCCTTCGTTACAACCAGAAAACGTCCAGGAAAGGGCGCGCATGAATCAAATCATAAGCATCCTGGATAGCTATACCTACTCCTGTACCGTCGGGCAACTGGTGATTCAGCGCCTGGTGATGCCGATGCTCGATAAGCAGCCCGATGAAGCGGCCATAACAGCAGCTCTGCCAGAAATAGCTACTAGCATGAGCACCCTCGCAGCACTGCGTGGTAATAACACTTTCCTGGCGGGTAACCAGCTAAGCCTCGCTGACCTCCATTTTGCGCCTATTTTCGATTACTTTCGAAACACCCCCGAAAGTGGGCCTATCCTGGAAAAAAATTCGGGATTAAGTGACTGGTGGAATGAAATGAGCGAACGTACAAGTATACAGAAAACACCATTTCAACCGGGCTAGCAGCCTGGCAAGGTTCTGATAATATTGACTTTATCTGGCAATCAGTGGTGAATGGCAGCTGTTACTGGGTGAGACCGCGTCGTTTCTATAAGCCTACCGGTAAACCGTGTGTGGAACCCCGCGCTATATTGGGAAGGCTTCGTAGAAACGGTTGAGGCCATCAATCGTACCGCAAATGTAAATATCATCCCCTTCGGCCAGTACCAGCGAAGGAGAGATATCCATGATTACCTCTCCGGCGCGTTCGACCGCGACTATGGTACATTGGGTTTGCTCGCGAATTCCCGAATCCAATGGATGGCGGCCGATCAGACTACCTGCAACACGCTTGACCAGTTTAATATGAG
Source organism: Pseudomonadota bacterium (assembly GCA_022566015.1). Taxonomy (GTDB): domain Bacteria; phylum Pseudomonadota; class Gammaproteobacteria. Next base: position 45,011 of record JADFJT010000005.1, read on the forward strand.
CCTGCTGCGACACCATTTCACCCAATATATGATGGGCAAGGAGCTGACCAGACACCTGGCTTACCGAAAGTGCGAAGTCGGCCCCAGCTTGCTGAATCCGCGCAATATTATCTTCTAAGGCCACACAGGCGATGATTGGCAAATCAGGCGCATAATCACGCACTACGGTGGCCGCCAGTAACGTAGCACTGTCGTTCTCACAAGCTAGTACCACGACGCGGGCAGTAGCCAGGTCAGCCCGTTCGAGTATTCCCGTATCGAGAATGTCTCCCACCAGGTCTACCCCTGACTGCTCGGTATTGTCGATGACGCATACTTCTTCATCGGCGTCTTTGAGCATTTCAACTAACTTGATACCGACATCACCATATCCGGCAATTACGATCCTGCCTTCCCTGGTAATCGGGCGAACTATCTCGCTAAGGCGTTTTATACTATCGGGGCTACCAGCTACGACAAGAATCATGCCTGGTCGTAACAGTTGGTCAACCGATGGTGCCGAATGCAGTGCATCGTCGACCCATTGCCCAACAACATGCACCCCGGTATCAGACAGGATGCCAGATTCCGCGAGTGTCTTCTGCGCGAACGGGCTTTTGTCGTGTATCCGAATTTCGACCACTTCGAGTAAATTACCGAGCGGCTGTACACCGGTAATCCTCGGACCTATCCTGGCGCTGGCACGTACCGCAACCGAGGCAGCGAGCACATGACTGGGTGTAAAAGCAGTCGTCGCACCTGCGAGCTGCAGCGGCGCGCGACGATTTGGATTATCGATCAAGGCCACGATAGGACCTTTAAATCCCAGCTCTCGCGCACTCAGCGCGAACAGGGCGTTGTATTCATCGTCACCATTGGCGACCAGAGCCCGAGCCTCTGTCAGCGGCTGTAAGTCCAGATCGCCTTCGGCTAACGAAGCGTGCACGACCTTTTCACCACGAGCATGCAAGCGACGCGCCACGATCTCATCCTCTTCGATTACGACCGTTGGTATATCTCGGCTATCTAGTTCTGACATCAGGGAAGCTACTTCGGGACCAAAACCGTAAATAACCACCGCGCCAGAGAGGTCGGGTAATTTATGCAGGAGTTGTCCCTGGTAACGTTCTTCCACCAGTGGTTCATCAAATTTATCGATCTGCACAACTCCTCGAGTCGCATCCACCTGGTGAGCTGCCTTACCCTGAAGTAACACGGCGCATCCCTTCAATGCCATTGGGGTAAACAGGTTCAGCAGAAAGCATGTGAAAATTAGCGTCGTAAAAGTGGACTGGCCGATGGCTCCCTGGGCCAACGCCAACGAAGCGAGGATAAAAGCTATTTCGGCGCGCCCGCACATGCCGACCCCGACTGTCAGTGCCTCGCGAGGTGGCATACCCATTCGCAATGCCATACCGCCGGCGCTTATAATCTGGCCGACGATCACCGTAATTGTGAGCAGTGCGATAAACCCTACAGTTGAAGCGCTGATGTCAAAAGTAATCGAAAAACCCAGAGAAATGAAGAAAATCGGGCCCAGGAATGAATACGCGATTCCGTAGGCACGATCCTTGACGATTCTGACCAGGTTCGGGTGCGCAACCTTATCCTCGAAAAACAGGCCAGCCACATAGGCACCGAGGATAATGTGCAGACCGATGGCTTCGGCTAACAATCCAAACGCAAACGCCAACATCAGCACGAAGGTGAAACCCTTACCCCCTTGGAATGAAACGGCAGTGTCAGGCGGGGATAGACGAATCGTCCCACCAGAACTGCTACTACGACGAAGCCAATGACTTTACCGAGCGTAATTACGACGATGATAGGCTCGAACTCTCCGCCCGAAAGCACCCCAATCACAAGGCCAAAGAAAACCAGCGTCAGCAGGTCGTCGATCACGCAACTTGCGATGATTACCCGTGCTACCCGGGTATTGGCCAATTTGAGATCTTTCAGGCTCTTGAGTGTAATCACAACGGCAGTGGCGGTCATGGTCAGTCCGACGAAAGTGGCTCCGATGAGGTCCAGACCGAACAGCAAGGCGATGCCAAAACTGACCGTAAACGGTACTATGGCACCCACCACCGCGACGCCCATCGAACGCTTCAACGCCTGATAAAATTCGACTGGTTGCGTCTCGATTCCGGCATGAAACATCAGGAAGAAAATTCCGATCTCGGCCAGTAGCTGTATCAGCTCGCCCGGTTGGATCCACCCCAACACCGCAGGACCCAGGAGCACTCCTACGATCAATTCACCCATGACCGTCGGTAAACCGAGCGGTCGCAGGGTGACGGCGACCAGCCAGACACCGCCGAGCAGAAGCAGCAGGTCTAATGCAATATCATGCATGGCATGCTACCTGTGTGGATTTCAGCAGCGAGGAGGTATTTAGACGCGCTGATCGATAATAACATTTCATAAATTTCATGAGCATAAACAATTGAATCACAAATCTCGAAGTTGTGTAGCAAATTCCAGCGGATCATAAGTCGGGTAAATGCCCTGACTTAAAGCCAACGAATAACACTGATTGCCCCCATTTTACCACGATTGAAAGGCCTGAACCCCGGGACATTCCCTATTTGCTTACACCCAAAAGCCAAAACGATGGTAACGGTTTTGACCAAACTTGCGCCGATAAATGCTGGGCGTCAGTGCAACCCTGCGCTTGAATTTACGCCTGAAAGATGCTGGATCCTGGCGTATCGCCAATAAATTCTTGTGGATCAATAATAATATTTAAAAACCCTATTTCCTGAATCCCTGATACGGCCATGTGTAGTAAATTAACTAAACGCTCCGAGAGAGTAATTTTTATTGGCGCGATTAATTTTTTTAGTTATATCGGAAATCAACACTGGTATAGGCGGCTCCTCCTGATAGCAAAGGGCCAATGTTATGCGGATAAATTAACGCGCATAACGCCTGACAAATCGTTTCAGTATTTCTTGAGCAAAGGGTGTGTCTTCTTGACTGACCGCCTCGATCAGGCCCTGGGCTTCCTCGGGCTGGAAATAACCATGATGTTTATAGACATTAATTCTCAGTATAAATCCCTCGCTATCGCCCTCGGGGTGAAACTGCGTGGCGTAGACATTATTGCCGATACGAAACATTTGTACCGGACAGGCCTCCCCGCACATTAACAGGGTTGCACCCACAGGAGTCTCGTCACAGGCTTCCTTGTGCCCAAGTAAAACCTTGATTTGATCGGGGAAGCCAGAAAGTAGCTCATCGCACTTCCCTGCTTCAGTGAGTCTTATCGTAGCGCTTCCAACAGGCTCCGCATATCGACTAGAAATTGGCGTATTCAGGTAGGAACCCAATAATCCACATCCTGAACAGGCGCCAAAAAATGGAAAATCGTTTGAAACGATTTCATTCAGCAGCCGCCTGAAGTCATTTTCTATTTTCCTTTGAATAGATGACTTTTCCGCTTCTGGTGTACTGATGTCGAAAGGACTGCCCCCGACGATGACGGCCGAGTAGTCATCGAGGGATAAACCAGGTATCCCAGTCTTTTCTATGCGCATTCGACGGACTTCTATCTCATCAAGTCCGCCGTATTTTAAAATGGCGGCAAACTCACTGTCAGAGGTATCATCTTCCGGGCGCAATTGTAAAATAAGGAATGGTTTTGAGATGGACATAGAAATAATTCTAGCTCGACAGAGTTATAGAATCCAAAAGCATAGCAACAAGCAAATAATTGATCAGCAAAAAATTCTATAGTTCAGAGTACTAGTCTACACGGTAGAACTGATGTTCATATACGATTCGAAGTAAACCGCTGACACGATGGGAAGAATTACGAATATTGGTGGTGATACTGGCCTTTGGCATCGTAAAATTACCGAGGGACTGGCTGGCGTTTCACGACGAATTGAAACCATCGAGGCACTGGCGATAGAATCTGGACAGGCAATCCTCGATCTCGGCTGCGGGGGGGTCATCTGGTTCGCGATATTGCGCTGGCAGTTGGAGATAATGGCAGCGCCGCTTTTATTTCGGTACTATGGGATCGTTGACGCTTCCAGGGAGCAGAACCGGGACTGGATAATCGAGTGCACGAAATCTTTCGGGCTCATTGCTCACACCAAATGCTGCCATTTGAAATGCCAGGCAAGCTGATGGAGGCAGGATTTAGTGGGGTAGTGAAAAAACCCATCGTATTTATAAACAACAC
>JADFJT010000174.1 GCA_022566015.1 Pseudomonadota bacterium
GCTGATAAGACAACCCTAAAAGCCTGGGGTATCGGTTATTCCTTGACCCAAACCGCAAATAAAGTGTGGGAAAAGGCCAAAGCTGTCTTACCGTAGCAGTAAATCTACAGACGGGTGCCTACAAATCGTGGGGGGAATGATGAGTTTGTTGAATGAAGGAATTATGAATACTTATTGCAGGAGCTTAACTATGTCTTCCAATTCCATGTTGCCATCCAGTATCGACGATGGACAAACGACCACTGATCGAAAATTCAGGCTTACGCCTTTGGTGTTATTTGTTTTGCTATTGTGCGCAATTGGTATCTGGTCTAATCAGTACTTACACAGCCTAATATGGCCGATTAGCAACGAATCGACTCAATTGTTTATCGGCATACTGGTTCTGATTTACTTAGTTTGCATGATTCTACCATTCATGCCGGCTATTGAATTAGGCGTGGTATTACTGGCTATGCTAGATATCCAGGGAGTCATATTGCTTTACGGTATAACGGTAATTGCGTTATCGATCAGTTACACAATAGGCCGTCTGATCCCCGTCCAGGTATTGAAACGACTATTCCAGTATTTACACTTTTATAAAGCCAGCGATTTACTCAGTCCTGGAGGTGAGCGTGATGAAAAAGAACAGATCAATCTTTTTCTCGAACATGCGCCCAAACGGTTTATTCCGTTTCTGTTGCGGCATCGCTATTGGGTTTTCGGGGTCGTGATCAATACCCCAGGCAATATTATCCTGGGTGGTGCCGGCGGCATCGCCATGATGAGTGGCGTAAGCCACCTGTTTAACTTCAAAACCTTTGTATTCACAGTGTTGGTCGCAGTTTCACCATTACCGCTGTTTGTCATCTCAATGAAATTATTGGCGGGTTAGTGATTTGCCAATATGCTGTATAGAAGGTGCAATGCGCTCTGCTTATCGATTATCGCATCCTACAAATTTAGAACCGTAGGGTGCAATAAGCGGAGCGCATTGCACCATTATAAAACCGCCTCAACCTGACCGGTTAAAGCGAATTTTTTGCGGATAGGGGAATACATCTTCATAAATACCCGCTTTGATATTTTTCTGTTTTTGAACCCAAAAGTCGGCATTGAGCAGGTCGCTGTGATATTTAAGGAACGCCTTGCGCGTACGGTCCTCGACAAAAAGAAAGGTAGCGAACTGTTCTGGAAAAACATCCATCGCATCGATGCTGTACCAGGGCTCTGCTGCCATTTCGTCTTCCGGGTAACGAGGTTGAGGAATTTTTCTGAAATTGCACTCGGTCAGATAGCAGATTTCATCGTAGTCATAAAACACCACTCGACCCTGTCCCTGGCCGGTCACACCAAAATTTTTCAGTAGCAGGTCTCCGGGAAAAATATTGGCGCCGGCCAACTCCTTGATCGCCCTGCCATAAGCTCTCATCAGGTGATCCAGATAGGTATCGTCGGCGCGTTTTACCGCAATATTCAACGGCGTCATTCGTCGCTCGATAAACAGATGCTTGATTACGAGGTAATCGCCTTCTTCAGAGATACTATTGGCGCAAGTATCATACAGGTCGTCGAGTAAATCCGGCGCGAATCGTTTGAGTGGCAAAGCGACATGCGAATATTCGAGAATATCCGACATGCGTCCGACCCGATCGTGTTGTTTTACCAGGTGATATTTATTTAGCACCTGCTGTCGGGTCACTTTTTTGGGAGGTGGAAAATAGTCTCGTATTACCTTAAAAACGTAAGGGTAGGATGGCAGCGTAAAAACCGCCATTACCATGCCCTTGATACCGGGTGCGAGAATTAGCTCATCCTCGGAATACTTGAGATGGTGTAAAAAGTCACGGTAAAAGACTGTTTTGCCCTGTTTGTGTAATCCAATCGCCGAGTAGAGGTCTACCTTGCTGCGAGACGGCATCAATTCGCGTAGGAAGCTGACGATCGAAGAGGGTACTGGGTGGTCTACCATGAAATAAACATAGGAAAATTCAAATAATCGCGAAAGTCGACGGCTGCCAATAAGAATCGCATCGACGTATAAGTATCCTTGCTCATCGTTCAAAATTGGGATGGCAAAAGGTATTTCCTTATCCGCATTGATGCATTTGCCGATAATATAAGCGGCCTTGTTACGATAAAAGACACTACTGATAACCTGAAATTGAAAATTCAGATGAGCCCGCCTTGGGCGATCAAAGGTTTCCCTGATTAACGCCTGGGTAATATTTCTAACATCACGGTCAAGGTTTTCAAAAGGTAGTTTAAAACCACTATCGACCAGTACCTGCCTGATTGAGGATCGGAATCCGCGTTTGGCTGGATAGTAAACGTGGTAAGACGGTTTATCAGATTCGATGAATTCGGTCGATACTATGCTGCGAACAAAAATATAATCGTTGTCGAAATAGTCGCGGTGAAACAGAGCGCAGAAAACAGAATTGTAAAATGTTTCCGAGAGTTCCGGTTGCTGGTGATTCTGAATTAACTGCACATATTCCCGTTTAACGTCGAACCATAGCGAGTCGTTGAATTGATCGAGATCGAATAGTTTGTGAAGATCCCGGATCGCGTCTTTGACACGGATGTCGTAAAACATGATGCGATCACGTGAAGCGATACGCTCGGCTTCCCAATCTGCGTTTTCGAAGCGCTTACGCGCGCCATTTGTGATTTTGCTAAATATAGTAAAATGGCGGTCGAATCCGGCAAGAATAGACCGGGCAATATTTCCAGGCAGCCCCTCGATGACGGTATCTGTCATATTGTGGTGTAATATCTCTATTATTTACGCGCAGGAATTTCGAGTCGTTGTCGTTTTTCCCACAAATTTTTCCTGCTAATGCCCAGCATTTTAGCAAGTTCGGTTTCATTGAAATCGGATTGAAATTTTTTCACGAAACTAACGAAATACTGGTCTAGCGAAAAACGTTGCTCAAGATCGGACAAAGACTTTTCCTGTCCATTATCGACCCTGTTCAAAGCCAGATCTTCTGCTTTTATACAATGTTTACGGCACAGTATTACCGCCCTCTCGATGACATTTTCCAGCTCGCGGACATTACCCGGCCAGGCATAGGTCGCCAGTTCTTCGCAGGCCTCGGCGCTAAAGGTGATCGAATGGCGATGTATTCGATGCGACATTTTAATCAATATGGCATCGGCTAGTTTACTTATGTCGCCACTACGATCCCGCAACGGGGGTACCTGCAATTCAAATTCTCTTAGCTGATGATACAAATCTTCGCGAAACCGCCCGGCCTTGACCTCGGCTTCCAGGTCGAGATTGGTCGCCAGGATGATCCTCACGTCGATGTGATCGGTCTTGTTACTACCGATCGGCTCGACCCTTTTCTCTTGCAATACGTGCAGGAGCTTGATCTGTAGGGCGGGCGAGGCTGTTCCGATTTCGTCCAGAAAGATGGTTCCGCCCTGGGCCGCCTGGAACTTGCCCAGCTTGTTGGCCACGGCGCCGGTAAAGGCCCCGCGCACGTGACCGAACAGCTCGCTTTCCAGTAGTGATTCAGGCAGGGCGCCGGACGCTACCTCGACAAACGGCTTCTCCCGCCGGGCGCTGAGGCGGTGGATCACTCTGGCTGCCAGCGACTTGCCCGTCCCCGAGTCGCCTTGAATGAGCACCGTCACGGTCGAGTCCGCGACCGATTCTATCAACTCGAATATCTTGAGCATTTGGCGGTCGTGCCCGATAAGATTCTTTAGTCCGTACGTCAGGTCGAGTTGTTGGCGAAGTCGCCGGTTATCGCAAAGCAGCGTTTGCTG
>JADFJT010000175.1 GCA_022566015.1 Pseudomonadota bacterium
AGGCCCGCATAAGCGAGGATGGAAACGAGGCCACATTCGCGAGTGGCGAAGCCCTTAGTTTTTCAAATAACCTTTCCGAACACGCAAATCAACTGGTTCAGATCGGCATACGACCCGAACATCTGCAGGAGACCGAGGCTAAAATCGAAATGGCATCACAAAAAGTGGCTATGATAGAGCATCTTGGAGCAGATACGATGCTGCATGGGACCTTCGGTAGCAGCGATTCCAAACTGACCGTTCGCCTCGAGGGCATCAGAAATATCAGCCAGGGTGAAGTTCTGCAGCTCAGCATTGAACCGAAGAATGTCCACGTCTTCGATACGATACCGGTGAAAGACTCTAATCACGATGACGTATGGTAATTAAACATTGGCAAATTGGAGTCGCGATGATGACAATTGGTGCTCTCGGTATGGTGACAGCTGCGCAGGCACTTGACGCACAGGGCCATCGGGGCGCGCGTGGCCTTGTACCCGAAAATACCCTGGCCTCTTTTGCGCGGGCATTGGCCATCGGCGTCAATACTCTTGAACTGGATGTCGGCGTCACCCGTGACAGCATCGTCATCGTCACCCATAACCCCAGACTGGAGCCGGAAACCACTCGCGACAGTGAGGGTAACTGGCTCACCGAAACGGGCCCGGCAATAGGTTCTCTGACCCTCGATCAAATAAAAACTTTCGATGTCGGTGGTATTAAGCCCGGAACCCGATATAGCGAACGTTTCCCGCATCAGGTTAGCGTTGACGGGGCCCGCATTCCAACCCTCGAAGAAGTTATTCTGTTGGTGAAGCGCTCGGGTAATCAAAGCGTCCGCCTCAACATCGAAACAAAACTGAACCCGATGGATACGGACCTTTTTCCTGAGCCGAAGGAATTCGTCGAGGCAGTTCTCGAGGTTGCCCATAAACAGGATTTCATCAAGCGAATTACCATCCAGTCCTTTGACTGGCGCACTCTGCAGGAAACCCAACGTCAGGCACCAACCGTACCGACGTCTTACCTAACAGTTCAGCAGGACTGGTATGATAATCTCCATAATGATGAAGCTGGCCCGTCGCCGTGGACCGCCGGCTACGATATCGACGCGTTCAACGGTAGCATCCCGCATATGATCAAGGCTGCCGGCGGACGCATCTGGTCGCCATATTACCGAGAAGTATCTGCCGACAAGGTACATCAGGCTCATGAGCTTGGTCTCGAGGTCAAGGTCTGGACCGTCAACGACAGGCAGCAGATGGAGGCCCTGATCATCATGGGAGTCGATGGTATCATTACCGATTACCCGGATCGCCTGCGCGAAGTCCTACAACAACAGGGTATGCAAACGCCCGCACAAACCCCGGTTTCCCCGTGAACATGGAGCCCCGGGGTTCAAACAGGGTTTCCCCCGGAAAACGTGCCCTGACTCGCTTGCTGGGATATAGTAGCTGCGGAATCTGGGAGGCAAGAGTAGCATCAGGTTCGAAGATGGTTATATTCGCGGCGCTGATCGGTAACACGCTGATATCGATAACCAAGTTTATCGCGGTGTCGATTACCGGCAGCACCGGTATCGAGCCTGATTTTGAGCCACGAGCGGCCGCTATATTTGCGAATCCTTGAGACAACTCCATGGAAACGGGCGAAAACTCACCCTTGCGATCACTCGATCTATCTGATTCCTGGCCACAGGTAAAGGACCAGTTTGAGCACGAAGCAGCTCTTGATATTTCAGTCCCAAGTGTCGGCTTCGGGTCGTTAGCAGAATATTGGCCTCGAATTCCCGATGACCGCTTTGGTTCAATTCGATGAGTTAGTAGCTAGCATAATCGTTATGAATAAATCCCCCCAAAACACTGATAAAACGGGGGTGTTTTGAGGGGGTTTTATGAATTTAATGAACGTAACTTATTGAATTATAGCGATTGTTACCATGACTTGTAATCAGTAGGTCCGGGGTTCGACTCCTCGTGCCGGCACCATTTTTCTTCCTTAAAATCAATCAAATGCAGTTTCTTGCCGAAATTTTGTATCTACTGCTCCAGGCGAGGAAATTGCCGGCTATAATCTCAGTCGGCTCGCGCGTCGGCGCAATGGTGGTGTCGAACAGGTTGGGCATCCACGCACAATAGCGGGCGATTGTCCCACGTTCTGGCAGAGCGTGGGATTATTTGAATAGTCATTATTTAATATACAAACACTTGTATATTCGTCAATTGTTATATATAATAATTTATATATTAAAAATAAGCTTAATTTTGAGCGGTCAATACCTTGAGGAGATCGGATAGGAAATTTTTCAATGAAAGATGTAGAGTTTTTAGGCAGTACATAAAGATATTATTAGGAACTGGGATAAGAATACCCAGCATAGGATTGGATACCAGCTCGAACGAGTTCAATATGGTCTCAATCCATCAGACTATAAGCCAATGTCGATTATTGGTATAGGCGTATATGAAATACGTATCCAGAATCGAGGGCAATGGCGTGTATTTTACACGGCGAAATTTGAAAATACTGTTTATGTATTGGCAGCATTTGAAAAGAAGTCACAGAAAACAGCACAACAGGAGATTATTAACGCGAGGCGAAGACTTAAAACCATTAAGTAAAGTGATAGCATCGCAGTGTACCCTGCAGGGGTAACAGGATCACACATGAGATGAGAGACGAGAAGAGAAATGAAAACAGGAGAGAAATATCACTCTGCATTTGACGCACTGATCGACGATCCAGTCGTCGCACAGAATCTGAAAATCAGATCTGGTTTAATGATGCAGTTAGAACAGGAGATCAATACACAGGAACTGACGCAAATAGCTGCGGCTGAATTGTTCGGCGTCAGCCAACCGCGTGTTAGCGATCTAATCAAAGGCAAAATCGACAAATTCAGTATTGACGTGTTGGTCAATATGTTGGCAGAGCTTGGCAAGGAGGTAAACATCAAAGCAGCTTAAACGATCACTTCGAAGATTTGCGGGTCGATTCTGTAGAATTATTGTGACGCCGCATACGTGACGATGCCACGATAGGCCCAGGTTCCGGTGCGGTCGATATCGCCAGTCAGGGTGACTTAGTGGATCACCCCATCGACGCCGGTGGTCGAAAATGTCGCGGTTTTAAGCACTTTGGCGCCGCCTGATTTGGGGAGCTCGATCTGAATCGCCTTCGCGCCGGACACGTCGACGACAATACCGGCCTCTTTGATGGTTACCTGCAGGTCGGTGCCTACATCGTTGATATTAATTTTGTCGGTCATGATAGTTTCCCAATTTGTTGAATTATGCGATGAATCCAATTGTAACAATTAGCCAATCCTAACCATTCTCGATATTACAGCGTTAAGCACGAATCCCCTTGGGGACGCCATTTCCAGCACCTGATTGTGCTAAAAAGCCTGGTACCTACCAGGCTTTTTATTTATGGGAGAGATTGGGGTCTAAGCAAACTCTCAATTATGCCTTCCAGTGCTAATGCGTCGTAATTCTTAAGGCTTTTCAATTACACCATGACCTCCGCAATTCTTATCGAGAACCTGTGTAAAACCTATGCAACTGGACTTCAAGCCCTGAAAGGGATCGACCTGGATGTGAAGGAGGGGGACTTTTTCGCAATGTTAGGGCCAAATGGAGCAGGCAAGAGTACAACCATCGGTATTATTTCTACGCTTGTGAATCGTACCAGTGGGACGGTGCAAGTATTTGGTAAGAATGTGGATACCCATATATACGAGACCAAGCTCAATCTGGGAGTCGTTCCACAGGAAT
>JADFJT010000176.1 GCA_022566015.1 Pseudomonadota bacterium
CAACCTAGAATGGTAGTCAATTTTTTGTGCTCTGACTAGTTCAAAGACGCTGAAGACTTTGAAAGGCCACCTTCAATGCTACTGGCCTGAGCCTCTTGACAGGGAATTCCTGGGACAAAAATAGAAATCAACCCGCCAGGGCGAACCGTAGCGGGTTGCTGGACAAGTCTTGTCTAACAGAATTACTTTTTTAAATACAGTGCGAGCATTTCCGAAAATAGGCTTTTCATTTTCTCAGTCGCCTCGAAGCAAACATATCCAGAATCCCCGAGTGTATTGTTAGCCAATGTCATATTGCTATTATTATGAGCAATCATTAGAAGATCAGAAATACACGATACCGTTGCTTGTGCTTGATTAAACTCGGTCTCGAGTTGAAGATAGTCACGCTCAGATTTATTTTCCATGATGGTTTCCTCGACGTTGTTGAGTAATCCACCAATGCCGCTACTAGTCGGTAATGGTGGCAGGCTGTACAGAGTTGATACTACCGCATCAAGGAAGCGGCCTACCCGAGGGCAGCCCCGCACAGCCCACCATAAAGCGAGCATAAAAAAACCAGCGCAATGCTGGCCTGCGCCTCGATATTCGGGGTATCAATCCCGGTGATAGAATTTGCTATCACAGTAAAACTATATGCCTTCAGGGATATGATGTCAAAGGCGGTTAGATTGAACATTTGGAATTTTAAGCGCCCATAATTGTTCTTGGCGCCGGTCAATATCAATTCCAATATCTGGATTCCCGATCCGGGCAATCGGTTTAAATTGTTATCTATGATTCCTGTTATCGAATAGCATTAATGCAGTTTTGAACACGTAAGGATTTATCTTGTTTGATCGACGCCCGGCTGCGTTACTAGTCGTTTCAGGCCGTGCCGGCGAATCTTTCGCCCGCCTAAATGCCCTTGAAGGAATTGCGCGCTCACTGCTGATGGGCGTGATACCCCTGTTGGCGTTAGAGGTGCTGGGTTCCAAGGAAATGGTCACTCGCGCCTACCTGCTGGCCTCCATTCTGACACTGGCAATTACGCTCAACTTTGCGATGCTGGAGCGCCTGTTACAGAGACGCTGGGTGGTGACGCTGGGTGCTGCCTGCACCATGATCGCAATGACGATTCTGATACTCGGTGAGGGCATGATTATGGCTCTGGGTATAGGACTGCAGCAGGCAGCAGCTTCACTGTTTTCGGTTTGTCTGTCGCTTTACATCATGGATTATATCGGCAAGCAGGAGCTGATCTACACCGAAACCCGCCGCATGCTTTATGCCGGCATAGTCTGGATGGTCGGCCCGATTCTGGGGTTATGGTTGTGGGAAAATGCCGCCAGCTGGGCACCCTTCGCACTCACGGTTTTTGCAGCGGCGAGTATGCTGTCATATTTCTGGTATTTACGCCTCGGGCATGGACCGGGAATTCAGAAAGCAAGGTCACATTCAGTCAATGTGATTAAAATCATTCCACGCTACTTCAAGCAGCGCCCCTTGCGAATCGCCTACTGGATTACCATGTCTCGCTCGATTTTCTGGGTAACACTGTTTATTTATGGCCCCATATATGTGATCGAGGCGAAGCTGCCTGTCTGGGTCGCGGGAGGACTGCTATCGCTAGCGAGCTCTTTACTGCTAATCAGTCCGCTGATTCGACGATTCGCGGGAAGGGTTGGAACGCGCCTGACTATTATAATTGCCCTTGTCCTGGCTGGTAGCTCGATGTTGATGCTTTATGCTATCGGCGAGCCGAAACCGATTGGACTGGTATTCTGGGTGAGCGCTGCGTTGGGCGGCGTGACGCTCGACGTGCTCGGTAATATCCCGTTTATGCGTATGGTCAAACCGCGTGAAAGGATCGAGATGACGATGATATTTTCAACCTGGCGCGAGGGATCACAGTTGTTGACGCCGTTGCTGGTATCGACAGTGCTACTGTTTGCGCCATTCGAAATTTTCTATGTATTACTGGCGCTGTTCCTGTTTGGCGCTGCTATCAAAGCGAGCTTTCTGCCGCGGCGGCTCTAGCAGCTCTATACTGTACCCGGAATTCCTGCACGTTCTGACTTACAATAATAACGGCTTAAAATTCTGCCTCGGGTACGCTGAATTATTTTCTGCGCCCTACTGGACATTGACTTTGTAATACCGACATCGGCCAGGGTTGGCACTGGTGGTCGCGCGGTGCTACCGCCAGCAAAGCGGTATCCCTTATTCATTTCCTGATCGCGTAGCATTGAGGGATTATATTTTCGGGTAGTGGGTGGTAGTATCGAATCACCACTATCGGAGTCGATGCAGATGGATCTAGGAATTCGCCATATTATCAATACCCTCACCATTTTAGGAATTAAATATGCAAATTTCATTTAACGATTATGGTGGCCAAGAGTTTCCTTTTGAGAACGTAGGAGCTTATACGATTTTCTAGATCAGGAGAACTCGTACTGGGCAACTCAACGAGAACGGTTAAGTAGTCAAAAACCCCTTCACCCTGCTATCGAACGTCAAAACCAGATTCAGAGTGCCCTCGATACAATAAATACCTGGGCTTGCCTGAAAAATGGGATAGTGAAGTATCGGATAGCCAAATTGCGAAATTTCGTAACAATCATGTTAGGCATTTCGAGAACGTATGGGTATGGAGTAAACAGCCATATGCAGATGCTTTTATAGATTGCCACCTCGCCTACAAGGAGCAAGCAGCAAGTGCGTTCTTAGATCAGGTGGCAAGGGGAAGTTACAATACTACAGGGACCCAGGCGGTGTTTTTTGGAAACATACTGGCATATGAGTTTATCCACCAAGATAGTGCTCTTACTAAAAGACGACACAGTGAAAAAGCATCGCTAAGCCGTTTGCGAAGTGATTTCGAAAATACACGAAATACTCTTTATGGTGAAGTCGATAATTACAAATCAAATTACGAGGAATGGGATACAGGGACGCGGGATAAAGCAGCGCGACTCTATGAGATAGAGGTCAAATTGGGGAAGCGTTTAGCTCGACGGCAAAAAAAGAAGTTTAGGAATCAACTGGAGGATTGGAAATCAGAAATCAGAAATCTAGAAAAAACCTATGAGCAGTTATTGAAATTAAAGAAACCCGCTGAATATTGGAATATACGAGCAGGTAAATTACGAGCACAAGGAAACCTTTGGCTACTCCTGCTGGTACTAAATTATGGGGGGATTACCGAAGAGCGGGAACAACTTGTTTATTTATATCTTGCATTAGTGAACGAAGAAAAAATGGACTCAGAAAGTTTGCCGCTAGTTCTACAAGCAATCTTTAGCCGGTCTGACTCGGGGCTAATGGGGAAAGATTTGACCCCTCAAATGCCAGCGACAACTGATTTTGCTTCTCGCATCACAGGACAGGCCAAATAAATAATCAACTGCTAAATATAATTATGAACGTTACAGCAAGAGAATCATAAATAGACGGAGCCCGAAGGCCCCGCCCATATCTCATTTGCTCGCGCGCCATATTAGGTAATCGACCGCGAACTGTTGGGGTTTTTCTGAAGCCAGGCACTAACCGACTAATCCTGGAGAACTACGTGAACCGCCCCGGGTTTGTCGGAGACTCCATTTCTTGAGAGGACGCTCCTATTGTTTGTCAAGAGGGTTTTCTAGAATTTTATAGAACTCTCGTGCGATATAACGTTTTAGACATCGACGGATTTCCCGATCCGTCTTACCTTCGGCTCGTCGTTTCTCGAAATAGGC
>JADFJT010000177.1 GCA_022566015.1 Pseudomonadota bacterium
CTCGGGGGGACTGCTCAAACCCTTATTTTTCCGGGAGGAATCGATGCGGCGCACCGGCGGTCCTGCGTCCCGGATCCGAGCGCCCACGGAGTGGACGGTCCGACGCTTCGGCACAGCGTGTTTTGAGAGTTTTCTCCTGAGGTGGCTAGCACCCATTTTATGACTATTTTTTATTGCCTCAACAGCGGGTATTGACTTACCCTTAATAGGTCTTAGGCTCGCAAGCTGAATGTGAAGGGTGCCTACTTAGACACCCAGAACCACCAGATAATAAATCCAATCAACGCCAACCCCGCCAGGTTTATTGTCAAGGTTGCCATGTTATTTACTCCCCGGCTTCAGCAGGCGTAATCGATTCGCATTACTGACCACAGTGAGCGATGACAATGCCATTGCGCCACCGGCGATCATCGGGTTGAGTAATATTCCCATCAGTGGATAAAGCAGTCCAGCCGCTATCGGGATGCCCAACGAGTTATAAATAAAGGCACCGAACAGGTTTTGCTTGATATTCCTTACCGTAGCCTTTGAGATAGTGATCGCATCGACCACGCTGTGTATCGAGCCTCGCATCAATGTGATATCCGCACTTTCAATCGCTACATCGGTGCCTGTGCCAATCGCAAATCCAACGTCGGCGCGTGCCAGGGCCGGGGCGTCGTTAATGCCGTCCCCGACCATCCCGACGCGTTTTCCCTGGGCTTGCAGGCTCGCGACCTTGTCCATTTTATGCTGAGGAAGTACTTCGGCAATCACTTCGCTGATGCCCACCTGTCTGGCAACCGCTTCGGCAGTAGCCTGATTATCGCCGGTCAGTAATACTACTTTTAGCCCCAGTGCATGCATGCGTTTAATGGCACTTTTAGAATCGGGCTTGATCGCATCGGCCACGCTAATGAGGCCCGCTGCTTTGCCGTCCACCGCGATAAACATCGGCGTCTGGGCTTGCTCAGCCAGCTCACTGGCCTGGGTCTCCAGTGCGGAAATATCGATGTTTTTATCGTCCATCAATTTTCGGTTACCCAGCAGCAAAGATTTGCCTCCAAGCTTAGCTTCGACGCCGTGACCAACGATAGCGTTGAACTGTTCGACCTTTTGCAATTCGATTTTTTTGTCTTTTGCCGCCGCTACGATCGCTTCCGCGAGCGGATGTTCCGACGCCTGTTCTATACTCGCACCCCATTGCAATAACTTCTCTTCGCTCCATCCATCGAGCGGCACTACTGATGTCACGCTGGGGTGGCCTTCGGTAACGGTGCCGGTCTTGTCGAGGATAATGGTGTCGAGTTTACCCGCCTGTTGCAGCGCATCACCGTTGCGAATTAATATGCCATATTCAGCTGCTTTGCCGACTCCCATCATGATCGAGATAGGTGTCGCCAGGCCAAGCGCGCAGGGGCAGGCGATAATCAAAACGGTCATAGTGGTGACAATTGCCAGTGCTGTGACCTGGTCGCCGCTTCCAAAATTGATCCAGGCAAGGAAGGTGACGACTGCAATAATCATCACGCTCGGGACAAATATGGCTGATACTTTATCTGCCAGTCGCCCTATCGCGGGTTTCGAGGATTGCGCACTACGCACCATCTCGATGATTTGAGACAATACCGTATCTTTGCCAATTCGTTTCGCCTGAAACAGGAAACTACCAGACTTGTTAATGGTTCCGGCGACCACTTCGTCGCCGACCTTTTTTTGTACCGGCACGGGTTCGCCACTAATCATTGACTCGTCGATACTGGAATATCCATCGACGAGGATACCATCTACAGCAATCCGTTCACCGGGACGCACTCGCAGGGTTTCGTCGAGGCCAACCTCGGCAATCGGGATATCCTGTTCGACACCATCTCGTATAACACGGGCAGTTTTCGCCTGTAAGCCTATCAGGCGTTTAATTGCTTCAGAGGTTTTACCGCGCGCGCGCATTTCTAGCGCGCCACCGAAATTGATCAGCGCGATAATGATCGCGGCCGCTTCGAAATAAGCATGTTGAGCCATCGACGGAACCAACGACGGATCGACTACTATCACCATCGAATAAAGCCAGGCGGTACCCGTACCCAGAGCAATCAGGGTGTCCATATTGGCGTTGTGATTTTTTGCAGCCTTCCAGGCTCCAGTGTAAAAATGCCCACCGGAATAGACTATGACCATCAGGGTTAGTAGTCCGATTACTAACCAGAACAGCCGACCCGTATCGGTTTCGAATCCGGGCAGAAAACCGGACATGCCTAATATGAATAACGGTGCCCCGACGATTCCAGCAAAAGCGGCTTTTTTGAGCAATTTACGATAATAGGCCATCTCTGCCGCTTCTTTCTCGGCCTGGTCCTCTTCGTTACGCAGTTCGGCGGCATCGTAACCGGCTGCACGGATGGCCTCGACAAGCGAGGCCGCATTGACATCACCCTCGATCATCGCGGTATGTTCGCCAAAGTTAACGCTCGCCAGTGAAACGCCATCGACGGCTTTTATCGCATTTTCAACCGAGGCGACGCAGCCGGCGCAGCTCATACCTGAAACTGACAGGCGGATGGCTTCGCTCATGATTTCTCCTGCTCATCCTGCGGTACCTCTGTGGCATCGAAGCCCGCAGCCTTGATTGTGCCAACTAGTACCGCAAGCGCCGAATCCGTCTCCACCCACGCGCGTTTAGTATCCAGATTTACCTGGTACTCGGTGATACCCGTTTCATCGCTTAATGCCTGTTCGATTGCGGATACGCAACCGCCACACTTCATGCCGGGTATCGATAAATGAATTATTTTGCTCATCTGCCTTTTGCCCTTGTTTAGTAAATTAAAAATTAAACTGGATTTGATAACAGTCAATATAAGGGCGCTGGAGCAAAAAGGTATTACATCCTTTTAGAAAGATGTTGCAGAATTTACACTTTATCGAGGGATTGGCGCTGCCCGCTACCGCGTAGCTGTTTAAATTGCGATGGCGTCATACCGGTTACCTTTTTAAACTGTCCGCTTAGGTGGGCCACACTACTATAACCGAGGCGGTATGATATTTCAGTCAGGGTAAGCTCGTCATAAACCAGTAATTCGCGGGTTTTTTCGATTTTCTGGTTGATGAAATATTGTTCGATGGTAACGCTCTCGACGGTAGAAAACAGGTTACTGAGATGGGTGTAGTCGTGGTGAAGACGCTCGCTTAAATAATCTGAAAGCCTGACCTTTTCCGGTGTCGCTTGCCGCTGCACCAGCGCGATCACCTGTTTTTTTATATTTTCGATTAGCCGGGATCTTTTATCGCTAATCAATTCAAAGCCAAGCGTTTCTATGTTCTGGCGAAATTGTTCCAGCTTTTCGGCGTTTATGCCTGTATCGCCAAAATCGACTTCGCCGAACCCAGCCAGTGGGAACAGGCACCCGGCGGCGATAATGCGCCCCTGGCGAATGATGACACCGAGATCGTGAAGCGGGGTGCCGGGCCAGAAAATCGTCTCGAGCAACTCTGTGCGTCCTGCGCCCATGAGTCCGAACATCCCTACAATTTCCCCCGCTTTGACGGTGAGACTTACGTCATCGAGAATCAGCCGGTCTGCTTGTACGGGGTGGCGCAGCGTAATGTTTTCGACGCGTAGCACTTCTTCCTCGGCGATGGCGGGCGTTCGGGAATAGAGCCCATCCAGGTCTCGCCCGACCATCATCCGGACGACTTCATCTTGGTCTACATCTTTGATTTGTTTTGTATCGATATATTG
>JADFJT010000006.1 GCA_022566015.1 Pseudomonadota bacterium
GGGGCTATTTTTCGACTCCACCTTCCCATGTAATTTTCGTATGCATCCGTTTTACCCCAAAGGCCAGATTTATTATTCGTCATATCCGTTTTATCGGGGGAGGATCAGCGTCGACTGCATTCGCTTGATACTCATTGAGCCTCCTCCCCAGCGTACCGCCAAAGCGGTAAGCTGGTAGGCGACCAAACCCAAACGGAGAAGACTCAATGAGATTCTATACGCAACAACATCGATATACATGTGGAATTGACCTCCATGCCCGTTCACTTTATGTCTGTATACTGGATGATACCGGTCATTCGATTATTCACAAACAAATCAATGCAACACCAGAGGCACTACTTAAACTGATTCAGCCCTACCAGGATGATCTAATCATCGGGGTTGAATGTATGTTTTCCTGGTACTGGGTGGCTGATTTCTGTGCGCAGCATGATATTAAATTTGTACTCGGTCATGCCCTGTATATGAAAGCCATCCATGGTGGCAAGGCGAAGAACGATAAAATCGATTGACCTCCAGGGATGGAGGAAATGCAGAGGGAATGAAGGAACATTCCCTGCCCGATAAAATTGCTCGCCTGTTAAAGGGCGGTATGTTCCCCATGGCCTACGTCTACCCCAGACCCTGGCGGAGCACCCGGGATCTGATGCGTCGTCGGATGCGGCTCATGCATCAACGCGCTGAGTTGATTGCCCATATCCACAATACCCTCAGTCAATATAATCTACCACCGAATACCGATAATCTACGATACGCAAAGAACCGGGTCCAGTTTCGGGAACTGTTTCCAGACACCAGTGTGCAACGCAGTATCGATCTCGACTTGGACCGCATCGACTTCTATGATGACCTACTCAGTAAGCTCGAATGGTATCTCAAGAAAACGGCTCGCTCTATCGATCCAAATACCATAATCCGATTAAAGTCGATTCACGGGATCGGCGACATCCTGTCGCTGGTGATGCTGTATGAAATCCATGACATTGATCGGTTTGCACGGGTGCAGGACTTTGTCTCCTATTGCCGATTGGTGAAGTGCCAGCGCGAATCAGCTGGTAAGATCTATGGCACTGCGGGTGCCAAGATCGGCAACGCCTATCTGCGATGGGCCTTTGGTGAAGCCGCAGTCCTGTTCCTGCGGGGTAATCCGGATGCAAAGCAATGGCTTGAAAAAAAGACGCGTAAATACAACAAGGCCAAAGCCCTGACCATACTCGCGCATAAACTGGGTCGAGCCGTGTTTTATATGCTCAAGCGAAAAACCCTGTTCGATCAGAACAAATTTCTGGCTCTGGGTTAGGAAGGCACGGGTAGAGCCTGACGTCTAACTGGGTTCCATACGCACAAGCTCTCTACAATATCTCTCTTTATCGCCTCGACGATACCGGATGTTGATCAGCGATGCGTGATAACCCCTGGCGTTTGATTGGACTGCCCGTGTGCTTCCGTTTAATGGATTGGAGATAAGGCACTGCACCTCCCCCGAGCCTGGTACTAACCGGATGATCACCGATCAAGCCATGGTGTTTTGAATAGGTCGGCATGAGGTTAACTGAAATAGATTCTAGAGCAGCTGGCTGGCTAGTATGGCCAGCATACAAGACTCTCGATATGTGTTTGGGCAGATCCTTCATATGAATCGAAAGACAGGATCTTAGCTTCGATCTCTATATCGAATCACTGAGGCCTACAGCCTTCGGTGACTAGTTCTTATCGCGCTTGACTGGAGGACGGCTCATATGTGTTAGCTGTTGGTTCTACGCCTTTTAATTCCACGAATAGAAAAGTAAAAATAAATCAAAACTACGGCTAGAAGAATCTTGGTCGTTACCTCTAACAGTTTCTTGGTGTTGTTTCTTGTCTGAGTATTTTCAGCATAATATGACTGGAATCTCTGCCTTTTTCCAATCGCAGGCTCACCATTTTCGAGTTCAGCTTGAACGCTAGGTTGACATCTAGCCGTGTCGTGGCCGTAATACGTTACAGATGCAGCCTTGAACCCACCTATTGGATCGTACTGGAGTTTCGGGTATCGAATCGTGACGGCATCCAAGCTATCTCCTTTTTCAGGTTTATCAAGTAATGTCCCCCAGGTTTCTGGAGATGTCCTAAAGGAGTCATAACCAACGCACCCGCTAAAACTTACTTTCAAATTCTTAAGGTTGTATCTAGACACGTTCACTATTATTACTCTTATAGAATCAAACGGTTTAAAACCTACCGTTGAGAGCATGAGCGGGAGAGTTTTATATACTTCTTCACCGATTTTGCTGAGTAGTCTTTTAGGTACTTTATCGCTATCCTCAAAAGAATTGATTTCAGACATGAAATTTTAAATTTGTCTATTCCATTCATAAACAGGGTTCTTTGTATATTTGTGGTGATAAATAAAATGCATATCCGGTTCAGATAGATTTGAATAAATATCTGGAACAAACGGCGCCAGTAAGGCAGCAATGGGGATCAATATTTTTTCCCAGATTGACAAAGATCCTCTTTCCATATTTATTTCTCGATATTACAGCTAACAGTTAAATAGACAGATTTTCTGTTGAACGAGATAGGAAGGAACTGACTATTTCAGTGACAACTAGTATATATCAGTCTGTTAAGGCTATGCCACCAATGTCCGCAGTTGGCCGTAAGCACTAATTCTTATGATTCACATGAATGACTCCAATTGGCCGCTTTCTGCATTTAGTATAAGTAAATTAAATGTCTGCTCATAGGATAGTAATCGTTCAAAGTGGCCCCCACCCCTATGTTTGAGCATTTTTTTCCGCAACTGACTTTTCGCAGCCAGTTTATTTGTTCTCTACATTCTTACTGTTCCAGGTTGACAGTATTGTTTAGGATTTATACCATTAAGTACCAATAATTGATATTTTAGGTGCCGATATGCCCAAAAACACTAGCATGACCCTCGGTGAACACTTCGATGGATTTATAGCACATCAAATTGAAGAAGGCCGCTTTGCCTCTGCAAGTGAGGTAGTACGCGCCGCTCTTAGAATGTTTGAGGACAACGAAAAGAAAATAGCAACTCTCCGTCACTTACTTGAAGAAGGTGAACGTAGTGGGACCGCTGAGTACAGTTACGAGAGTCTGATGAATGAGCTCGATGAAGAACTTGGTTGATGGAATCATTTATTCTTACCAGGGCAGCCAAAGCTGATTTAAAATCAGTCGCAGCCTACACACAGCGGAAATGGGGTAAAGCTCAACGTAAAATCTACATTCAGCAATTTGACAATGCTTTCCAATTGCTCTCGAAGACCCCCTCGACTGGAATTAAATGTGATTATATTAAACTGGGCTATCGAAAATTTCAGGTTGCCAGCCACCTCGTCTTCTACCGCAGCTTAAGCCAGTCCATTATTGAAATCGTTCGTATATTGCATAAACGTATGGACGCCAAAGTACAATTAGGAAAGCCTTAGGAAGACGCTAGATTCCGGCTAAAAACATGCCGGAATGACAGCCGTCAGGTCAGAACCGAAAGACTGTTAGGCCGTCTGAACTTTGAGCATCAACTGGAAATTATTTCCAGAGAAGAACTGGTTTGAAATGGCCTGGCTGTAAGGCATCAGTAAATAGACAGGTATGCTGTCTTTTCGAACATCGTTATGAAGTCACACGGTTTTCAATCGTAACCGACCCCATCAATCTATTATTAGGTTAAGCTGACGTGTCTTTTATTCGCTGAACTATCGGGAGCAAACCATGCCACGTTTCAATCGACTTTTAATCACCGGCGCTGCGGGAAACCTCGGCAAAGAGCTGCGCCGAGGTCTGGCACCATTGGCTGCTACCCTCCGACTTACCGACCGTAGTGAGATGGCGCCTGCGGCAGATCACGAAGAAATTATGATGGGTGAGCTTGGTGACTTTGACGCTGTAATGAAGATCGTGGAAGGCTGTGATGCAATTGTTCATTTTGGTGCAGCACCGGTTGAAAGGCCCTGGGCAGAAATCCTGGAGAGTTCCATAAAAGGTGGATACAACATATACGAAGCAGCACGACGGAATGGTATTAAGCGCATAGTATACGCCAGTTCAATCCATGCGGTTGGTTATGAACGCCGAGAGGACGGTGCGGATACGGATACACCACACAACCCCGACACATTGTATGGCGTATCAAAATGCTTCGTGGAGGACCTTGCGAAAATGTATTTTAACAAATTCGGCATTGAATCCGCCTGCTTACGCATCAACTCCTGCTTCCCCAAACCGCTTGACCGGCGGCATCTAGCCACCTGGCAAAGCTTTGATGACTTAATCCATCTGGTCGAACGCTGTTTAATATCGGAGCGCATCGGACATACCGTTGTCTATGGTATTTCTGACAACCAGGAGACGTTCTTTTCCAACCATAAGGTGGCACATTTAGGATATCGACCCAAAGATAACGCTGGAGATTATCGTCAGGAAGTGGAAGCCGCGAATGAACCGGGTAATCCATTCGATCCTGCTATCGAATACGTCGGTGGCTTCCTGTGCGCTTATGGCCATCCGGATGAAGAGGAGCGACTGTAACTATCCACGCTCGACCCGAACGGTTAAGTTTCTGCGATTAAATTCTTAATTAATTCGGGCAACTTGAGGCGTAGGATCTTACCCGACGGACCTTTGGGTAATTCATCGAAGAAGTAGACGACTTTGGGTGATTTGTACTTACCCACGCCTGATTCGCAAAAGTCCATCAATTCCTGTTCGCTGCATTGGTAGCCATCGCGTAGCACCACGCAGGCGACTACTTCCTGCCCATAGTCTTCGTCGTCGACACCGACCGCCGCCGCTTCTAGTATTGCCTCGTGCTGGTAGAGCACATCGTCTATTTCTCGGGGTGCGATATTTTCTCCACCGCGGATAATGAGTTCCTTTAACCTCCCGGTAATAAATATATAACCATCTTCATCTTTCTTACCCTGATCGCCGGTATAAAACCAGCCATTGACAATAGAAGATTCAGTCGCCTGGGGATTTTTGTAATAATAATCGAGCAGATTACTACCGCGGATGGCTAATTCACCGACCACCGATGGTGGGCATTCGCGTCGCTGATCGTCGACAATAATGATTTCATTGCCGCAGGGCATACCCACCGAACCAGGTTTGCGCTCAAGCGGCGGCAATGGATTGGTCGCCACGGTGCCGGCGGTTTCGGTTAGCCCAAGGGTTTCGATCATCGGTATCTGGAATACCGACTCCCACTGCGCTAAGGTTGCCGCGGCAAGCGGTGCCGACGCCGAGCGCGCGAATCGAAAGCAATTCAGGCGTTCGTCCGCGCCAAAATCATACGGCTCCTGATCGGCCCGGTCGAGCAGGTACTTGATAATCGTCGGTACGATACTGCTCCAGCTACATTGGTGTTCGGCTACTAGCGACCAGTAGGTTTTTGCGCTGAAACGCTGGGGCATCACCACGCTACTGCCACTGTATAGTGGGGCCGAAATAGTCACCATCGCGCCATTGATGTGGTACACCGGCAATACACACAACGCCCGATCATCCTGGGTAAGCTGGTGCCCTTCGGCAACATTGCGTCCGCCACTAGTCACCGCTCGATGGCTAATAACCGCTCCCTTGGGTAAGCCGGTAGAACCCGAGGTATAGAGTAGCAATGCTGTATCTTCGGCTTGCGGTGCCGCGATTTCTAGCGAATGAGTCACACCTTCAGGCCATTGCGGGCCCGATTCATCGTCGGTCTCGATCACGCGAATCGGTCGATCAACCTGTTGCATCAGCTCGACCAGTTTTTCACGGTATTCGGGGGCGACAAATACCGCCTCCGCATCCGAATGGTCGAGTACATAGATTAACTGTACGTCACCGGCAACCGCATTCAATGGAACGATGATGCGGTTATTCGCCATCACCCCGAGGAACAGGCGCGTAGTCCAGAAACCATTGTTTAGCAGAAAAGCTACTCTGCCACCCTTACCGATACCGAGCCGATCCAGTCCGGCGCCAATATCATCGACCGCTGTCTTGAGTTCGGAAAAACTAATCTGGCGCGATGTCTCGGGCGCAATCAGAAAGGTGCGATCTGGCGACGTTTCGGCGTAGTGCTCGATACAGGCCCGTATAGTTTGCATTAGTCTTTCCCGTACCTGGCGAAATGCGCGCCAAACAATTCCTCTTCTGTCGGTTTGTCTTCCTCGCCTGTGGTAACCAGGTGGGTAATATTGATGAAATTGCGATAATTCAGGTTTTCGCTGATACTATTGCCGCCCCAGGTGCCACAGCCCATACTCAGGGTAAAATTCAGTGCATTATCGAAGCTGCCGCCATTACCGAAGGTATGCGCCTGATTAACCAGCACACGCACTACATCGATTTCTTCGGCTAGCCGTGCCGGTTGCTCCGGATTGCTGGTGTGAATTCCGCAAGAATGACCGCGTCCCTGGACCCTTAGCACATCGCGCACCAGTTGCACCGCATGATCGAAATCTCTGGCCCGATATACTGTCAACACCAGCGATAGTTTTTCGTCGGCAAACACTGAATCGAAATTGAATTCACCTTCTTCGACCAGAAAGAATCTTGCCGATCGCGAAAGCTCGCCAAGGCCTAGGCCAGCAGCGAAGACATCAGCATCTTTGGCGATCAAATCTCGATTTAATTTGCCGTCGATCCAGAGCTTACCTTCGATTAAGTCTTTTTCTCCTGCGCTACATCGATAGGCTCCGACTGACTCAAGTGCCGCAATCGCAGCTTCGTAAACATCCTCAAGGATAATGAGCGAATTCTCCGAAGAGCAGGAAGTCGAGTTATCAAAGGTTTTCGAGGCACTAATTTTTCGCGCGGCATCGTCCAGGTCGGCGCTCGAATCGACTATTACCGGTACATTACCGGCTCCGACTCCAATCGCCGGAGTGCCACTGCTATAGGCCGACCGCACGTTGTTTTGCGAGCCGGTCGCTACGATTAAATCGGCTTTTTCCATCAATAACCGAGTCATGCTGCGCGTGACTGGTTGCGGCAGAATCTGTACCAGGTCTTGAGGTGCCCCGACTCGCGCGAGTGCTGATCGCATCACTTCAACTGTTGCATTGGTACTATTCCAGCCTGCAGGGGACGGTGCAATGACAATCGCATTAGCACCTTTTAGCGCCATCATAGATTTATTCACAGGCGTCGCCGAAGGGTTGGTCGATGGCGTAATTGCAGCAACTACACCGACTGGCTTACCGTATTTCACCATCCCGTTAGCCACATCGTTTTCAATAATTCCGACGGTTTTGGCGCGCATCAAGTCGCGCAAAGCACCAAATGTTTTACGCTGATTCTTGATAACCTTGTCTTTAACATTGCCAATACCGGTGTCTCGCACCGCCATTTTGGCGAGCCGTTGCGCGTTTTCGGGCTTGTATAGTGACCAGGCAATCGCTGTGACCAGCTCATCGATACGCGCCTGGTCGGCATTAGCAATCTCTGTCATCGCAATTCGACCTTGTTCGATCAGCCTGTCAGTAGTTTCTATTTCTTTGCGGGTTGCACCCGTAACGGCACTGTGTTTTGGCATTGCCACTTTAAAATCTCTAATTTTCCGGGAGACGCAAGTTTACACACTGCGTATTGCTTTTCAAATCACCTGGGGTACAGGTCAATTGACGATCTTCCCTTATATTGCCAAGCTGATAATATGCAGCGTTTGGATTTGAGACGACTAAATTGTTTGCCGAATTCGATTTCTGGATTATTGTCTGGTGTTTTTTCGCGTTGTGTTGCGGTGGTTTCATCAAGGGCGCGCTAGGCGTCGGCACCCCTTTATTAACCGTGCCGATGATGGCGATGGTTGTACCACCACAAACAGCAATTGCGATTATGGCGATCCCAGTGGTGGTAGCCAACCTCTGGCAATTTTCCCAGGCCGAGCGCAGTATCTCGGTAGTGAAACGTTTCTGGCCAGCCTTAGTCGGAATACTCGTCGGTACCTGGATCGGAGTCAAAATCCTCTCGACAATCGACGAACACACGCTACTGATCCTGGTTGGGATTGCGGTCATTACCTTCGCGCTTCTACAGGGGTCAAGCTACCATTTTTTCATTCCGGAAACTAAGGTTAAACCCGCTGGCGCGATATTTGGCCTGTCCAGCGGTTTGATTGGCGGAATATCGTCATTTTTTGGTCCGATGCTGATGGTTTATCTACTTTCAATACGTGACCTGCCTAAAAATCAGTTTGTCAGCACGATCAGCTTTCTCTACGTGAGCGCAGTAATACCCTGGGCGATAAGCCTGTATTTATTCGGAATTTTAGATCAGACAATTTTGATCTACTCGATAGCTGCCACCTTGCCTGTAGGCCTTGCCCTGCTGGTGGGGCAAAAATTTCGCGCACGTATCAGTGAAGAAAAATTTAAAATACTGATCATCGGTATACTACTGGTATCCGGCGCATCGATGTTATGGCGTGCATTTCTATGAGTGCCTGGTCGACAATATACCCAGCATCATCGACTGCACCTGCTAGACAGCTATTTGTGGCTGGTATACCATCCAACGGTTAATAATATTGACCTTCAAAATAAAAACCATGACAACGAGGAGACGCTCGATGAAATTTAAAACGTATCTTGCAAAAACCAGTGTGGCTTTCGCCACCATGGCACTGTCGGCAAATATTGCATACGCCGCCTGTGCTACCGATAACTTGCCATCTGCGCAACCTAAGCCCGACGGATTTCCCGCTCGTGCTTTGACCATGATAGTTCCCTATGGACCAGCCGGTGGTTCAGGCCAGGTTGCCTCGGGCATGGCCAAAGCCGTTAGCGAACTGACTGGCATATCGATTAACCGCTCCCACAAGCCCGGAGGCTCAGGCACGGTTGGGATGATCGCATTCATGGCAATGCCGGCCGATGGTTACACCGTTCTCGAGCATATCGACGATGCATCAAGCGCGCATGCCCTCGATTCGAGCAAACCTAACCCGGCGAGTGATTTGATTCCACTGGTGACTTCGCAAATCACCTTCTCGCAGATTTACATGCGCGTCGGCGACACCCGTTTCAATGACTGGGATTCGTTCGTCAAATGGATTAAGGCTCAAAATGGTAGAGCGACCATCGCCAATGTATCCAAAGAAGGTTCGATGGAACGTGTCACAATGAAATTCATCACCGATGCAACCGGTATGAAAATTCAGCAAATCTCGTTTGACAAAGGTGCTCCACGTTATGGTGCGCTCGTTGGCGGCCAGGTTGACGCGCTATTCGAGCAACCGGGTGATGTTAGAACGTTCCTCGATGCCGGGATATTTAAACCCATCTTGACCATTCTAAAAACACGCCCATCTGCTTTTGCCGACGTACCTAGTTTGACCGACGCGGGTCTGGATTTCGACCCTCTCTACCGTTTCCGCGGATTCTACGTACACAAGGATGCACCTGCCGATCGTGTTAAATGGCTGCAATGGGCTTTCCAAAAAGGTTTTTGCCAGCCTAGCTACCAGAAGTTTAACGACAGCAAGTATATGAATCTGATCGAAAGCTACCGCGATACTGCAGGTACGAGAGAACTGATTACCACAACGATTGACCAATATCGTGAGGTATACAAGACAATGGGTCTTAAAGTTAAATAACAGCATGGATCTTTATTACACAACGCCCGGGGGTTTCTCGGGCGTTGTTGTTTTCAATCCGTGAAGTTTGGCTAGCCCATGGGCAAATTGAGAATCGGGCACTTAGTAGAAGCCGGCATATGGCTGACGCTTTGCCTGGTGTTATTCATCTATACCTTCGAATTCGACCAGGAAATCGAAATCTACAAATATGGTGCTAGCGCCTGGCCACGAGCTATCATTTTGTTGATGGCATTTGCCGCAATCGGTCAATTAATACAACAATGGCAGCGCGGAGACGAGTCTACGTCGAATTTCATCGTCGCAGCGACCGACGATGGCGCAGAGGAAGCACATCACTCGGATTTAAAATGGTATTTGTCGACATTTGGCCTGCTGTTGATTCCATTTGCCTACCTGCGCGTCCCCAACTGGATTGTTGCGCTGCTGTCTGCCGAAGGGAGCACGGTTCACGTAATCCGTATCGTCTGCGCGCTGATTTTGATTGGAATATTCATCTACTACATGCGCCGCAACCTGTTAGGCGCGATGTTAACTTTACCGCTGATATTCGCTGCCATGCTCGAAGACATCGGGTTTTACTCGCTCGCCCCATTTTTCATCGTCGGCGTCATGTTTATGATGGGTGAACGCAAAGCTAAACCGATGATCATGATAGCCGCATTAATTTTTAGCCTGCTGATGCTGCTGTTCGTGAAAATCCTCTATGTGGGTTTACCCGTGGGCAATATTAGACCTTTCTACGATATCGGTAGTTGGGTGGTTACTGTTTTACAGTAGCAATGTGACGAGAAGCAGGCGTGGATGCATTCAATAATTTTCTGACCGGTACGGTAACTCTTTTCAGCGACCCAATGGGCGTCCTGATATTCTTCAGTGGCGTTATTGGCGGTATGCTGTTCGGTGCCATCCCCGGGGTAAGCATGCTCACGCTGGCGGCTATCCTGTTACCTTTCACCGCCCACCTTTCTCCCGAACACGGCATCATGCTGTTTTCTGTCATTTACTGTACTGGTGTTTACGGCGGAGCGATCACCGCGATTTTGTTCAATATCCCCGGCGCACCGGAAAACGCGCCGACCGCGTTCGACGGTTACCCGATGACGCTAAAAGGCCAGGCGGGCAAAGCAGTCGGCGCCGCGGTCATGTGTTCGGCCATAGGGGGTACCGTATCGTGCATCATCATGATGTTGGCGACTGCGCCTATTGCCAACTGGGCGATCTCGGCCTTTGGCCCACCGGAAATTTTTGCTCTGGTATTTTTTGGCCTCGCTGTAGCCTCCTCAGTGGGCGCCAGGACATTCTGGAAAGGCTGGTTGTCGATACTCGCTGGATTGTTGATCGCAGTAGTCGGCCTTGATCCAGTGGGTGGTATCGAACGGTTCGATTTCGAAATGCCTTACCTGCTCGCCGGCATCCACTTTATTCCGACAATACTCGGTTTTTTTGCCGTCTCAGAAATTTTTGCGCAGGCTGAAAAGAAAGCGCGAGGCTCGTTCATAGCGCCCAAGATGAGCGTTGACTTTCCCAGTTTAGCCGAACTCCTTGCGCATAAGTGGGCCGTGATTCGTTCTATCGTGATCGGTTTTTTCTGCGGCATATTGCCCGGAATTGGGGCCACGCTGGCTGCGTTCATGGGTTACAACGAGGCAGTACGCTGGTCGAAGACGCCGTGGGAATTCGGCAAGGGTAAACTCGAAGGCGTTATCTCGTCAGAAACCGCCAACAATGCCGCCACCGGAGCCGCCATGATTCCACTGCTGGCGCTCGGGCTACCCGGTGGCGCGCTGACCGCAATGATGGTGGGTGTGTTTCAAATGCACGACATGGAACCGGGGCCGCTGGTATTCATCAACAGCGCAGACCTGGTATGGGTGGTATTCTCGGCCATGTTTTTCGCTAATATATCGATCTTGTTTATCGGTTATATCGAAACCAAGACCATCATCAATCTATTGCGCATTCCGTTTCAATATCTCGCGCCGATGATTTTATTGCTCGCCACCGTTGGCGCATACGCGGTGCGTGGACTGACCATCGATATCCTCGTCATGTTTCTCGCCGGGGTGATCGGCTTCTTCCTGAGGCGTTCGGGGTACTCAGTCGCCGGCATTGTTCTCGGCCTTATTCTGGGAAAAATTGGCGAGCAAACGTTTGCACAGGCGATGCAAATGCTACACTTCGAGTGGTCGGGATTTCTGGATCGTCCAATTGCGCTAGGGCTTTTGATCGCTGGACTTGTGGCCCTGCTGGGAAGTATTTACGGTGCCTTCTTCAAAAAGAAACGAATCCAGCCGCCAATGGCTTAGATCAACCAGCCCAGCTCGCCATTATCGACAGGCTGGCGCCACCCGCCAGCACCCCGGCCAACAGCATGCGCCTGAAGGCGAAATAGGCTGTAAAAGCTATCGTAACCGCCGCACAACGAATTGCTAACGAAACACTGGCCAGGTCGCTTTCCGGCATCATGATCATGCGAAAAACCAGGCCTGCCACCATCGCGTAAGATACGCAGCTTACCCATTCGAATACTGCGCCCTCGGGGTCGATCTTTTCCACCACCGTGACCCCCAGCAAACGCCAGAAGAAGGTGGCCGCGGAAGACCCGAGCACAATCAGCCAAAGTGTCTCATTGTTCACGTTAGGACTCGTCGTATAATAGGTATTCTGCCGAGGAAGAACCCCAGGCTCCCTCCGACCATGCCTGTGATTAGCAGGTCAATCGACGGGAAATACAGGTGCGCCGGTGGCACCACCAGACAACCGAGAATTAAAGAGGCTCTTGCGCTAGCCTGCGGAACCGCCGACAGCACTAACGCAAAAAATAGCGGGCTTAAAAATATCATCCCCAGTACCAACGTATCGGGCATTACCGCGGATGCGTGGTAACCGAGTAAGGTGCCAGCTATAGCGGCACCCAGGATAGTATGGGCAAACACGACATAATATAGTTTGCGATAATCGGGGTCGATTTCCGGAAACTGACGCAAGCACATCGCCCAGGAATTGATCGACAGCAACTGGGCATAAAAAACCAGTTCCAAAAAACCAGTTTTGCCACGGGTCATGGCCGGAATGAAAGACACCACCATCGGAAAAAAACGTGCATTGGCGAGCGAGCAGGCAAATATTATGGTGAATAAACTCTGGCCAGTCGCGGTCAATTCGACCATCGCGAGCTGACCGGGCAAACCCCAGATAAACGCGGTAGCGAGTGCGGCCATTTCTGGCTCAAACCCGCTACTTCGAGCCAACGAGCCGAAGCCCATCATCGTCGTCAACAGAATAAACGCCGGTAACGAAAGAGAATCCAGTACTGCTTTTAAAACGACACGACCAAAGCCGCTGGTTTGCGCCATAGAA
This sequence comes from Pseudomonadota bacterium, assembly GCA_022566015.1. GTDB lineage: Bacteria > Pseudomonadota > Gammaproteobacteria. The sequence continues at coordinate 12,962 of JADFJT010000006.1, forward strand.
TTTTGAGTCCTGATAATAATCGCTGCCCCTGGCCAACTGCTGGTTAATGAGTGGAATCGTATAATTGACGCACGATTCCACCCTGCCGACTCGAATCGATGGCAACCCGGCGGCGTCTGGCTGGCTAAGAAATCGGGGCAACTGCGGGCTAAAAAAAACCACTATGGTGGCTAACGACAGCATCCGCTATGACCTTTAGCCTCCCAATCATAGCTATTCTGCCCTGGTTTTGATACTGGAGCCAGGCTACTACATCGAGCCTTGAGCGTATTTTTATTACCCCGGTAATTAGGGCCACAATATGAAATAAATGTGAAACCGTATAAATCAGGGACTGTACCACTGGCATTTTTGCACCTTTGTAGCCACAATTCATAATGCCTTTCGAACTGTTTATAGACGATTGTCGGGTAAATTTATTCCTAATACAGCAGCCGGTTGGCCGCGCCAGTGACTTGTGCGTATTGGCATTGTCGATCTGTTAGTGTTTGACTGTCCGCATCGGTACGTTCCTGCATCAGGTTTGCAGAGTCCTCGACGTGTTCACCATTGTTACTGATAACATGAAAAAGCTCGTGTGCCAGCGCAATCCCTTCATCCCCGATATCTGGCATTAGCCATACGCTGTTAGCGAGCCACGGGCGCCTCCGGGTATTACCGAGGCCAAAGGCTTCACCTGTGAAAGGCTCCTGCATTCGTGTATCCCGTGCAAAGACTACCGTCGTAGCTGTCCTGTTCATCGCGCCTAGCAGTGTATGGGCAGTACCGGTGGAAAGATCGCGCAGGTAGTCATCCCCGGCGAATGAATGGATCGATATATCTCCCGCACCTATGCCACATTGTGCGAGCAAATCATAAGCAGTTTGCACGGCCTGCTGAATACGTTGATGTGTCCAGGCTGGATCTAATATGAGAATATCGAGTGGTAGCCGAAACTCAGAATTGCCAGTATGGCTGATAGTCAGTTTAGAAAGCAGCTTTATTTCCAGCGGACGACCGGCGAGCGGATCGGCAATATAACCGCTGCTAACCCAGTCAGACGTATGGTTACTGCCATAGCGCCTGCGTAACTCGACAATTATATCGGCGGCGGTCCACTCCCGATGCACCATTTTTAGATTAGCCGCGAGCGCTGTTAAGCGAGGGACCGCATAACTTGTCCCCGAGGCGGTAATCTCCTTACCAGAATAATCGATCAAGGATACATTCTCTGCTGGGATCAGGTAATCGACAGACTCTTTGCCCCAATTTGTGCGATCAGCCGGCCGAACGAAATCGTCTGCTGAAGTCACCACGAGTAAATTATCGAGATCGAGCGCAGCCGGATAAACCGGGTCATCGTCGATGTCGCGTCCATTATTTCCGGCCGAGGCGATGAACAGCATATCGGGATGCGCACGTGCGGCCTGCTCGAAGGCTCGCCAATCCTCGGCGCGGTTGCTTCCGAGCGGCATGCCTAGAATATCAACCTGATTACTCGCGGCATGCTCCACCAATGCCTGCATTCGTGACATGTCGGGGCGTGGATACCGGTATGGCACGAGTACTATGTCGGGCGCCTCACGCAACAATAACGACGCGGTTCTAGTCCCATGGCGTTGTACAAAGAATTCGGATCGTAACGGATGGGCATCGTAAGGTAAATCATCCATATCCCAGAAATCGTAACCAATCAACTTGCCGTCACTGTCCCTGGCCAGGTGGCGATTGATTAAAGGTATAGCATAGTTGACGCCCGAATCGACCAAGCCAACTCGTATCGGTGGTAATGCATCGGCGTTTGACTGATTTTCCGATTCAGATCTAACGCGCTCTAAAAAAACTAGCGGTGGATTGAGCCATTCAGGTTCACCGCGCACAGCGAAATCTTCATCCAGTGAAACGACATTGAGTGCCTGACCAGAATCGCTATAGTTTATTTTTCGCGCGACCTGCAGGCTGCAGTCCGAAGACAAAGATAACATCAGCAGAGGATCGCCATCAGCACGATACAAAGTACTGATAAACCGTGTCCGTAGACCCATCCGATCGATCACATCCAGTTCCAGATAATACTGATCGTGTACTGCCAACCGATGTTTAACCCCGATTTGCTTACCCCGGAGTTCGATACTCGAGATCTCTACAGGACCGACCAGGGCACCCGTTTTCAACTCGGCTGAATGCTCCCAGGACTGACAGGCTTCGACGGTAAAGTCCATCAATTGCCGAGGCTGCCAGCCAGCCGAATAAACGCTGGTGGTAAAAAATAACGAACTGACTATCAATAACAGTCGCATTGGTATCACCAATATCTGCAGGTTGTCGAGCGAGTTCTGCTTCAAAATATCGGGTTTCGATCATACCAAAGTTAGCGACAAAATAGGTTTTACAGGTCTGCAATATCTTTTAAATTGACACTGGCTGGAGTGTTAAAGTGATTACCTCGATCTCTGACGCATCTGTGATTGGCCATACGCGAGACACTGGCTTGCGACAATAAACTGGCCTACGAATAGATTATTTAAGAAAACTGTCCTTATACCCGAATTTAAGGCTCCCACGGTTGTTCTGACACAATGACGCGAATGTCTGTGGGCTTTCCACTGTTACAAGGATTATTAAGTTGTGGGCAATTCGAAATAACGGCCAATGCATTCATCTTCGCCTGTAAGCTGACGTAGTCGCCGGGTTTAGATGCACTTTCGACAAATACTGTGGGGACCATCTGATTTGCGTCTACCGGAACATCGCAGAAAAAGTTTATATTGGGAACTATGTCTTTTCGACCAAGACCGTGGTTGGACAATTCGGTTAAAAAGTTTTCTCTACACCCAGGCACGTTTTTAACACCGTACAACATCTCATTACTGGGTGCGCTACAGCAACCGCCGATAGTATCGTGACCGTTACAGCTATCGTGAGTAATAGTGAAAATAGGCCGGGCTATATCAGAATAAAGATGGTGGCCAGTGGTAAGTTTTAACGTTTGTATCGCTTTTAAGGTATTCGGTGCGTGGTATCTTTCCTCAGGGTTATCAGCGTTGTAGCACAAAAAATCGACCCCCTGTTGACCTTCAAGATCGATGATCGTCAGATAGTGCCAAACCGGGATTACGGCCGACCAGGGCTTCCCAGCGGGAATAATTTCATCGAGCATCGAATTTTGAGCCATGTTTAAATCTCGTGATCGAAGTTTGCGCCTCTATAAAAAGCCTGGATCATGATGACCGATAAACAGGTCATCTACGAGTAATCGTTATGGAGGCTAATATCTAGCCCGGACAATTCATGAATTACCGCGATGATTGCGCAGGACTTTGTTTTCTCGGAAGATTTTCCGAAGAAGTGTCGCTTCAGAGCGCCTACTTTTGGCGGACCAATGGATCCGGCCGACTGAGCAAAATCTCCTGAGGGAACAAAGGGCAAGCAAGGGCGCGAGTACATTTATGAAATGTTCGGGCTAGACCCCACAAAACTCCTGTCGCAGCGCAGCAATGTGCTCCGGACCTATACCACAGCATCCGCCAACCATACGCACACCGCTTTGAACCCAACCCTGTGCGGTACTGGCCAGTTCATCGGGTTCGATCACATCGACAAACTGCCAGTTGGGCCTGGCGAAATAGCCAGATTCGGGATAGACGCCTACCGGTCCGTTCCGATATTGCCTGACTACTTTTATCGCCTGTTCCACATCGGGCACTGGCGTGTGCATTATATTCATCATCATCGCCGGATATCCAGCCAGAGCTTTGACAAGGCTTTCGAAGTCGAATGCTTCATAGTCAAATACCGACAGTGTGCTAGCGCCTTTGTTAATTTGGGCACATACGCCGATCCAGAGGGGCAAACCGACCTCTAATACTGCCTCGACTGCAGCGATTGAAAAATCTTCTGTCTGGCACATTTCCAGTGTAATCAGGTCAACGCCTGCTTCAGCCAGTATTTCCGCCTGTTCTTTTATAGAACGGCTTACGGCCTCTGGGGAATTCCACTCAGGGTCATCGTGCGACACCCATTCACATATCGAACCCGCAATGGCAACTGGCCCTGTTGCCACACTGTCTCGCGCCCGCTGTGCCAACTTGACCGCATTTTGATTGATATCATTTAGATATTTTCCCAGGCCGCCCGGCTCCAGCATATGCCGCGCACTGGAAAATGTGTTGGTGGTAATGACTTCTGCACCGGCGCTGATGTATGCTTCATGCGTTTCACGCACCGCTTCAGGGTGAGATAGCATTGCGCGGGCGCTCCAAACTATCTCATCCATCGGCACGCCAGATTTTTCCAGCTCGGTTCCCATGCCTCCATCGATGATGAGCGGTGGGCCGTCGCCGCGAATGCGATCTTCTAGCCAGGACAGGTCATCGGTCATGTAATTTTTCCGCTTTGGCGAACAAGATACAGGAAATCTGCCGCGTGAAAAATAATCCCATTATAACCAGTTCCATGAATATTAATTGACGGGCACTCTAATATTCAGTCGCTAATTACACGAATGTCGACTCTGAGTTGATTGTAATAACCGACCTTACCCATATAATAATTGGATCTAGATTAAATAAATGACTTTACGGTAAACCATGAATCAGGACATCTCACCACTTGAACTTCGCAAACAAATTCGCAGCGGGGCATTTACCGGTAACACATCTGGTTATTCGAAGGGTTATGTTCAGGGAAACCTGTGTATTCTTCCGGTGGACTGGGCTAACGATTTCCTGCAATTTTGCCAGCTGAATCCGAAACCCTGCCCACTGATCGGAATGTCGTCCGCGCCAGGTGACTCCCATATCGCTAAACTGGGTGATGATCTGGATATACGCACCGACATCCCCAGTTACAAGATTTTCAAAAATGGCGAATTACAGGAAGAGGTGACCGATGTCAGCAGCTACTGGCGAGATGATCTGGTCACATTCGTACTCGGATGTTCGTTCTCGTTTGAAGAAGCACTCATTACCGATGGTCTCGAAATTCGAAATGTAAGCGAGGGGGTTAACGTGCCGATGTACCGAACCAGTATCGATTGCGCCAGTGCGGGCCGATTTAGCAGCAATATGGTGGTGAGCATGAGACCCATGGTTCCATCGGATGCCATTCGAGCTATCCAGATTTGCACGCGCTTTCCAGCGGTTCACGGAGCGCCGATTCATTTCGGCGACCCTGATTTAATCGGCATCCGTGATATTAATAATCCAGAGTTTGGCGATGCAGTGACAATCAGGGAAAACGAAGTTCCGGTATTCTGGGCCTGTGGCGTTACTCCTCAAGTTGCGGTAGAACAGGCTAAACCGCCCTTTTGCATTACTCATTCTCCCGGTTGCATGCTGGTAACCGATATGCCCAACAGCCAGCTGGCTGTGATGTAGGCGGGATAAGGCGATGTTATTACTCAATTGTGATCTGGGTGAAAGTTATGGTTCCTGGAAAATGGGATCGGATGCCGATGCTATGCCACACATTGACCAGGCTAATATCGCCTGCGGTTTTCACGGTGGCGACCCGCTGGTGATGAGAAACACGCTCGCGCTGGCGAAACGACACGGCGTTATGGTCGGTGCGCACCCGTCCTATCCCGATCTGGTCGGTTTTGGGCGGCGCTCGATGAATTGCTCTGCCGAAGAAATTATGGCTTTCGTGAGTTACCAGATCTCTGCTATCGATGGTATGGCGAAAATTCAGGGCATCGACCTTACTTATGTCAAACCCCACGGTGCCCTCTATAACGATATGATGGGCAAACAGCTGGTTCGAGACTCGATCATGCAGGCGGTGGCGGAATATCATCGTCCACTGCGCCTGACCTTGCTTGCGACACCGCAGGCCGACCAGCACACTGAGGAGGCGAAGGCGCTCGGCATCAAACTCTGGTTCGAAGCCTTTGCCGATCGCTGCTACGACGACGACGGCACTTTACTGGCGCGATCTAAACCAGGCGCAGTCCATACACGTGAGAAGATGCTCGATCAGGTGCGACAAATTTGTCAGCACGGCACGGTTACTTCGGTCAGCGGTCACACGCTGAACCTGGCTCCCGATACCCTCTGCGTACATGGCGACAACGAAGAAGGAATTGCCGCAATTATCGAAATTCGCAACATCATCCATCAATGAGAATTGAAACTGCCGGGCAGGACGCTTTAATCGTCTATTTTGCCGATCAAACCAACCCTATGGTTTCGGCCACAATCCAGCATGCAGTAACCATTATCCAGGCGGAAATGCCGGAAATTATTGTCGACCTGGTACCTTCTTACGCGTCGCTGCTGGTCATTTACGATATTGACGCCTGTGATCATTTTGAGATCAAGAGGCGTTTGCGCGAAGCACTTTATGACCCGGATATAACCAATTTAGGTGAGCGTGATCTGGTCATACTGCCGGTCTACTACAGCCTGGAATCGGGGCCCGATTTAAAAACCATCGCGGATCGCAGCAATATTAGTACCGATGAAGTAATCGACATCCACCTGGGGAGAGAATACCGCGTATACGCGATCGGATTTGCGCCGGGATTTGCTTACCTGGGCGAAGTCGATGAACGCATCGCGACGCCACGACTGGCGACACCTCGGCAAAAGGTTCCGCGGGGAGCAGTTGCTATTGCTGACCGACAAACCGCGGTTTACCCGGCCCAGTCGCCCGGCGGGTGGAACCTGATCGGCCTATGTCCGACACGCATGTTCGATCCCTCCAAAGAACCCTCTATGCCGGTCAAGGTCGGCGACCAGATAAAATTTGAACGCATAGACCGCAATGAATACATTTCATTAGGTGGAACGCTATGAGCGGGCTAAAAGTCATTCAGCCGGGCATGTTGACCCTGATCCAGGATCTCGGCCGATTCGGGGCGCACAGCCTTGGCTTGACCCATGGTGGCCCCCTGGACCGGCTCGCCTTCAACTGGGCCAATCGCCTACTGGGTAACGATATCAACGCCAGTTGCCTCGAGGTCAGCTTTGGTGGGCTGGTATTGGAATCCGGAGTCGATACCGTGATCGCGATTACCGGGGCTGAATTGCCCTGCACTCTTAATGGCTCCAGCATTTCCCAGTGGCAAACGCTATCGATCAAAAGAGGCGACAAGCTGGAGCTGGGTTATACAGTTGTGGGAACACGCGCATACCTCGCAGTAGCCGGTGGTTTCGATATCCCGCATAGTTTCGGAAGTAGCTCGACCGTGGTACGAGAAAAAATCGGTGGTATTCATGGCGATAAATTACAGGCAGGCGACCACCTTCCCTGCGATCCAATTTCGCTCGATTCTAACCAGTTCCTCGCCGAACAACATCGACCTCAGTATGGCAACAGCGCTATCCTGCACGTTGTTCCGGGCTACCAGCAACATGCTTTTGACTCTGCCCAACACTGGCGATTTTTTAACTCTGACTACCGGGTGACCGATCGTAGCGATCGCATGGGGTTCCGACTAGAAGGCCCTATGATCAAATCAGAGATTGTGGGAATGCTCTCCGAGGGTATTTGTCATGGGGCGATTCAAATTCCGGCGGACGGCCAGCCTATCGTATTAATGAACGACCGGCAAACCATTGGCGGTTATCCAAAAATTGGATCGGTGATCCCAGCCGATACTGCCCGTCTGGCACAGCTAAGCCCGGGTGCGACAGTCTGCTTCGAGGCGATCAGCGTGGAGCGTGCGCACAATTTACACTGGCTGGAAAAGTCACGATACGAGCGAACCCAGCCAGAGCAATGTTGAATGGTAAGAGAAGTAAATATGCATAACGGCTCCTCTGAACTGACGCTGAGCCAGAAGATTGAAGATATCCTGGTCGCTCGTAATCTACGCGGCATGAAAAACGTACAAGCCCATTTGGAGCCTGGATATTGCCTACGTGCGGCTAAAATTTTGCGCGATTGTGACGGCCATGTTTTGATCGGCACGGGATTCCCGGTCGTCGATACCTTTGAGACCGACGGCCCGGTTGGTACTATCGCGCTTTATAATTCGCTCGAAACTATAGGTGCGACTCCTGTCATCGTTTGCGGCAAACCCCTTTCCGAGGCATTAGCGGCCAAATTTCGAGTACACGAAATTCGAGTTGGCGACCATGGTCACCGCGAACAGGAAGCACTCGAAGCGATGAAAAAGTATCGCCCTCAGGCCATTGTCTCGATAGAACGCCCAGGACAGGCTGCCGATGGCAGTTATTACAATATGCGTGGCGAAAACATCAGTTCCCGCACCGCCTGCTTCGATACATTCATGAATTTAAGCGAGTGTCCTACCATTGCAGTCGGCGATGGGGGTAACGAAATTGGTATGGGCAAGGTCAGCAAAGCACTCAAAGGCCTGGATATAATCCCAGCGGCTACCAGCTGCGATGAATTGATCGTCTCCGACGTATCGAACTGGGGTGCCTACGGCATCATTTCCTTTCTGTCTATCTGGCAAGGCAGTGATCTGCTCAGGGAAATCGATCCACTCGGCATTCTCGAATATATTTCAGCGCTAGGCAGCGTCGACGGCGTGACGCGCATTAACCAGTTAACCGAAGATGGATTGCCAGCCAGTGAAGGCGAGTCTATTTTGCGGGAGTTGCGGGAAGTTTGTGGGTTTGAAATATAAGTAATAGCATTCCGACCCACGAGCCGGAACGGTGAAATTGTTCTGACTGGGATGACGGCGGTGACAATTCTGGTACCCTGTTTATTCAAATGTGGCTCTATTCGCTCACACCCTGTTTCTGATTAACTTGCGTGTCGATTTTTTTAACAGCTGATAATATATTACCGAGACCGTAGCATGAGTATTGCATATTTAAATGGTACCTACATGCCGATCGAAGAGGCTAGAATTTCACCGCTTGATCGAGGATTTTTATTCGGCGACGGCATCTATGAAGTGATCCCCTCCTACGGTGGGAAAATGGTCGGTTTCGGTCCGCACATTGCCCGCATGCAAGACGGCTTAAACACGGTCGAAATCAAACTGGGCTGGGACGAAAACCAGTGGCGTGAATTGTGCGAAACAATTTGCGAAAAGAACGGTAATGGCAATCTGGGCATTTATTTGCATGTCTCACGCGGTGCCGACAATAAACGCCACCACGCCTACCCAGAAGGCATCGAGCCGACTTTGTTTGCATTCACTTACGACATTCCCGAACCACCCGTGCCAGACCGCAATACCGTGAAACCCTATACCTGCTCGACCGGTCAGGACTTACGCTGGAATCGTTGTAATATAAAATCGACCTCATTGCTCGGCAATGTGATGCATTTTCAGCAGAGCCACATAAAGGGAGATGGAGAAATATTGTTATATAACGACCGGAATGAGTTAACCGAGTGCGGCGCCTGCAATGCTTATATCGTCAAAAACGGCGTAGTAGCAACACCTGTACTCGACGATCAAATTCTGCGCGGTATTACACGTCAAATTGCACTCAAGGCTCTGCGCGCCGAGGGGTCCATTACGGTCGAAGAACGGATTATTACCATGGATGAAGTCTGGGACGCCGACGAAGTCTGGATATCAAGCTCTAGCAAGGAAATTGCTCCGGTGGTTAAACTGGACGGCAAACCAGTCGGAGATGGCAAGGCAGGACCGGTATGGGAAAAAGCTGCTAAAATTTACCAGGCAGCTAAATTAACGATTAACTCAACGATTAACCAGGCAATTTACCGATAAATCGCCTGATCGGTGACGACCATATCGAGCTGAACATCCCAGTCTTCAGGCTCTAATTGCTCAACCTTTTGCAGTTCATGGGCAACCCCGATCAAAACGGGTCGGGGTTCAGATTGAATGGAATCCTTAATAAATGCAAAGCTGCGGTCGTAGAAACCACCACCCATACCGATTCGATTACGCTTCGCATCAAAAACTACCATTGGCGCCAGCACCAGGTCGAGTGCTTCGGGCGCGAGCATTTCGCCGTCACCCACATCTGGCTCGGGTAACTGGTAGCGATTGATGCGCATTTTTTGCCCGTGGAAAAACGGCGAGAATCGTAACGATTGCTGGTTCAAATTCGGCAGGAATATCTGTTTCGCCTTTGCCAGCGCTTGATCAATCACAAAATCGAGGCTGATTTCACCATTTACAGCAAAATAAACAGCAATTCGATCGGCCCGTTTATACTCGGGCAACGAAATAATCCGCTCACCCAGGTTTATCGAGGCTAAATCTTGTGCAGCCTGATCTAATCCAGCGCGCAAATTTCTATTGCGCTTTCTAAGTTCTTCGACGGAGTATTCCATCAATTTCGGTCACTTACAATAGTCACGAATCATACCTGGATGCATGCGAATAACGATCACTTTCCGCCTGATCTCGCTCCTCGATCAGCTCGAGTAACCAGTTCTTGAAAGCCTGCACCGACGGATTTTTCAAATGCGCTTCGGGGCATACGACATAATAGGCAAATTCATTCTCCAGGATGATATTAAATGGTTTGACTAACCTGCCCGAGTCGAGCAATTCCTGCACAAAGGTCGTCGATCCCAGCGCGACACCCTGGCCATCGACGGCGGCCTGTATTAACACATTGGTATCGTCGATAATGGTACCTTTATTGGCATTAAATGCCTCAACATTAGCCAATTTCAGCCAGTCAGCCCAACATTCGTAATTAGCATCATGCAATAGTGTGTAATATCGCAGGTTATTGATATCGGTCAATGGCTTGTCATTAGACATAAATGCGGGCGTACAAACCGGAAAGAAATCGAGGCTTAATAACGGGTCGGCCACGACACCGGACCAGTCACCCTTGCCGTAGGTAACCGCAATGTCGATTTCTTCGCGGTCAAAATCAACCGCTGGGTGGGCATGGTACAAACACAGGTCGATTTCAGGATACTGCAACCAGAAATACTTGAGCCTGGGCGAAAGCCACTTGGCCGCAAACGATGGCGCCAACCGTACATTCAGCATCTTACTCGACGGCTCCTGACTGACCGCACCGATTGCATTCGATACCCTGTCGAACGCTTCGATAACTTCTGGTAGCAGCGCCTTACCCTGTTCGGTCAAGACCAGCTTTCGCGGATAACGGACGAATAAAGCCACGCCAAGATAATCTTCGATCACCTTGATCTGGTGACTCACTGCAGCCTGGGTAACATTAAGTTCCTGAGCAGCCCGGGTAAAGCTCAACAGGCGACCCGCAGCTTCAAAATTCTTCAAACTATTGAGCGGCGGTAATCGACGTGCCATATCAGATACCTATGGATTATTAATTCTAATGCATACTATAAAAAATAATTGATTGAATCTACAATTATGTACCCTCAAAATACGAATTATTATTTATCGCTGGTAAGAATCAGCTCACTGGAGGAAATGAGGCATGGGAAGACGATCTGGGGGAAGGCAGGCCAAAATTGCACTGCGAAAGGCAGCTCTCGCCGATCATCTGAAACCGGTTCATGCAGGTCAAGTTGGCGGTCAGTACAAACCATTGAAAGACGCCGATGTCAAAGCAATCGACGATACCGTATTCAAGATTCTCGAAGAAGTCGGCTTTGCCCAGGCGACACCGCACTGCATCGAAGTCTGTACCGCCGTCGGTGGGATTTACGGCGAAGACGAACGGTTAAGATTTCCGCGCGCGGTAGTCGAAGATGCGATGGAAAAATGTTGCCGCAATTTGACGCTCCATGGACAGGATCCAAAACACGACCTGCATCTAAGCGGCCAGAAGGTACATTTTTCTACCGCCGGCGCCGCGGTTATGATCGCCGACCCTGAAAAAAACGAATACCGCGAATCTACCGCACAGGACCTTTACGACATGGCCCGTATTGTCGATAAGTGTGACAACATCCATATGTTTCAACGCACTTGCGTCCTACGCGATATCACCGATAACCGTGAAATGGATATCAACACCACTTATAACGCGGTAAGCGGCACTACCAAGCATGTCGGTGCTAGCTGGACCGAAGTGCATCACCTGGAAGACAGTTTAAAGATGCTGCATATCATCGCTGGGGGGGAAGACAAGTGGCGGGAACGCCCCTTTGTGAGCATTTCCTGTTGCCACGTTGTTCCACCGATGAAATTTACTGACGAAGCACTGGGCTGCGTTAAAGTCGCTGTCGAGGGCGGTATGCCTGTATTATTGCTGTCGGCCGGACAATCCGGTGCGACTTCGCCAGCCTGCCTCGCAGGAGCCGTGGCCCAGGCCTGGGCCGAATGTCTGGGCGGCCTGATTTATGTCAACGCGATCAAACCAGGAGCCCCGGCAATTCTCGGGACCTGGCCGTTTGTCTCCGACCTGCGCACGGGTGCCATGAGTGGTGGTTCTCCCGAACAGGCCATCCTGTCATCAGCCTGTGCGCAAATGGGTAACTTTTATGACCTGCCAACCGGAACAGCCTGCGGAATGTCAGACGCCAAGTTTCCAGACATTCAGGGCGGCGCCGAGCGCGCTTATACTACCGCCTGTGCCGCCATTTCAGGCGCAAATATTATTTACGAAGCCGCTGGTATGTATGCCAGCCTGCTCAGTGTCTGCCCCGAGTCATTATTAATCGATAACGATATTCTGGGCGCCGCTTTGCGTATTACCAGGGGTATCGAGGTCAACGAAGATACCCTGAGCTTCGAAGTACTCAAAGACGTGTGTCTCGGTGATAAGGGGCATTATCTGGGTGCTAGCCAGACACTCGATGTCATGCAGACTGAATATTTTTATCCTGAATTCGGTGATCGCCTGAGCCCGAACGAATGGGTCGAACAGGGCAAGCCCGTTATCCTGGAAAAAGCAATTGCCAGAAAGAATCAAATTCTGGAAACCTACTTCCCAAAGCATATCAGTGACGAGGTGGATCGAGCGGTGCGAGAGCAGTTTCCAATATTCTTACCACGCGAAGCCTTTGGGCGCAGCGCCAGGTAGTCGAAATATAATTAACAGAAATTAATAATGATAAGTCATGCAAGAGTCGTCATCATCGGTGGTGGGTCGCTCGGGGTCAATCTGCTCTATCACCTCACCAAAGAAGGTTGGACCGATATCGCATTAGTCGAAAAAGGTGAGCTGACCAGTGGCTCGACCTGGCATGCGGCTGGACTATGCGCTAACTTCATCGGCAATATGACCGTCTCGCAAATACACGATTATACGATCAAACTGTATAACGAAATTTTACCGCAGGAAACCGGCCAGACCTCCAGCTTTCACCAAACCGGCAGTATTCGAGTCGGGTTTACCCAGGTCGAAGAAGAGTGGTTTCGAAACCTCCAAAGTCGCGCCAAAAACGGTGGCTTCGAATTCAATATTATCAGCAAGCAAGAAGCGCGCGAGCTCAATCCGTTTATGAATTTCGACAAGGCGCGCATCATCGTCAGCACACCGGACGATGGGCACGTCGATCCGACCTCGGTGGTCATGCCTTTATCCAGACTGGCACGCGAAAAAGGGGCCGAGATAAACCGTTTCACACGTGTCACCGAAATCAACTCGCTGCCCTCCGGTGAATGGGAAGTGGTTACCGACAAGGGTAGGATAATAGCCGAACATGTTGTCAATGCGGCTGGCTGTTTCGCGCGAGAAGTGGGCGCTATGGTCGGCGTTAACGTGCCTCTGACCAATCTCGAACATCAATACCTGGTCACCGAAACCCACCCGGATATCGAGGCTCTCGGCTGGGAATTACCGGTGTGTCGTGATTCCTACAGTTCGGCGTATATCCGTCAGGAAGGGCTGGGATTCCTGGTCGGCCCCTACGAAATGTGGGGCTCCAAACCCTGGTCCCTGAACGGTATGGACTGGGGATTCGACCGCGAATTGTTCGAACCTGACGTCGATCGCCTGATGCCGTTCCTCGAAAGATGTTTTGAAATGACACCAAAATTCAAAGAAGTCGGGATCAAAACCATCGTCAATGGCCCCATCACGCATACCCCTGATGACAATATACTCGCTGGTCCGCAGGGCGGATTGCGTAACTTCTGGAATCTCTGCGGTGCAAGTATCGGTATAGCCCAGGGTGGTATCGGAAAATATATGGCTCAGTGGATGGTTCATGGCCAGACCGAGATCAATATGGCACCTCTGGATAGCCGCCGTTTCGGTGAATGGGCCGATAAAAAATACTGTACCATCAAAGCGATCGAATCTTACGAAGTCATGTATGCACCGGCCGCACCGAACGACAACCGTCCGCATGGGCGCCCAATGCGGACCAGTCCGCTTTACGCGCGTTTACTCGAAAATGGGTGTATACACGGTGTAGTTCAAGGTTATGAAAAGGCACTCTGGTTTGCTACCGATAAAGTAAGGCGTGAAAGTCTGACCTGGTTGCACAGTGAAGCACATGAAATTGTTGGTGGCGAGTGCCACGCAGTTCGCGATGCGGCCGGCATCATCGACTTATCTGGCTCGGCCAAGTTTGAAATCAGTGGTAAGGATGCATTCGCGTTTCTGGACCTTCTTTCCTGCAACAAGTTACCTTCGAAAGACGGTCGTCTCGGGCTCAGTTTGTTCCATGCACCGAATGGCGGCATCATGTGTGAAATGTCGATCACCCGTTTTGCCCAGGATCAATTTTATCTAGTCTCGGCAATTGGGTCTGAGCACAAAGATCTGCACTGGATGCAACAAAACGCTAATGATTTCGACGTCGAGATTAAAAACGTCACCGACGATATCAGTTCGATATTGTTGACGGGTCCAAAAACGCGCGAAATTCTGCAGCAATTGACCGAAGAAGACCTGTCCAATAATGCTTTCCCGTGGCTGCACGCCAAAGAGGTAAAGATTGACAGTGCCCAGGTTCGGGTTATCCGGGTTTCGTACGCGGGCGAACTCGGTTACGAGTTACATATGCGTTCGTACCAGTTACTGTCGATTTACGATTCGATTTGCCGCGTCGGCGAAGACTATAATCTGCGCGATTTTGGTGGCTATGCATTCAATTCGATGCGTATGGAAAAAATGTACCGCGCCTACGGCAATGAATTTACCGAAGAAATCAGCGGACTCGAAGCGGGCATGGACCGTTTCATCGATACCAGTCGCAATTTTATCGGCTGCGAAAATCTTAAACAGCGTGCAAATGGGCGCTTTAGCATCGAACTCGCGTACCTGGTATTCGACGACGATATCCCCTGCGAATGCTACGGCAACGAAGCGGTCTACCACAATGGAGAATTAATCGGCCTCACGACTAGCGGTGCTTTTGGCCACCGTATTGGCAAGAGCCTGGCCTTTGCCTATTTAAAACCGGACGTGATATCCGCGGGCCTGGAAGTTACTATTGACACCTCCCTAGGTACGCGTGTAGCGCATATTGAAATGGGTGCGGCTTACGATCCAACGAATGAAAAATTGCGCAGTTAGCAACTTCTGTCATTCCCGTGAAAGCGGCGGTCCGGCGTCCCGAAATCTAAAAACGCGGCTGGAATTAGCGAGGAAAGTAGCACGGTGCCAGTAGATTCTGGTTCTCCGCTTCGATACGTCCGGAATGATATTGCTTTTTAGGATAACTGGAAATAATTATGAACACAGTAAACTTTACCCGGATGGAAGACAGTACTCGCGAAGAATACGAATTTCTCGACGATCTTGAAAAAAAATATTGCAGTGGCCTTGCTGACAGGCTGCTGAAGGCCTTAAGACAATTAGAACATAGCCTTTCCGGTTATAAAGTGACACGACTCGAGCATGTACTACAGGGCGCCACGCGAGCCCATCGAGCGGGTGAATCCGATGAAATGATTCTGGCGGTGTTACTACACGATATCGGCGACGAGCTCGCCCCGCATTCGCACAGTGAAATGGCTGCCGCGGTCCTGAGGCCATTTGTATCGAAAAAAATCTACTGGATCGTGAAACACCACGGCCTGTTTCAAATGTTTTACTACGCTCATTTTTTTGGCGGTGACCGGAATATCAGAGACCAGTTTAAACAACACCAGTGGTATCAGGACGCGGTCGATTTTTGCCATAAATACGACCAGAACTGTTTTGATCCGAATTATGATTCTGAACCAGTAGAATTCTTCGAACCTCTGGTACGCAAAATGTTAGCCAATCCAGCTATCGTCGACGCCGAGCATGTCGCGCGCTATGGCTCTGCCTAAGATGCTATCAGTCGATGGTGAGCTTAGTTGCTTCACAAATTCAAAGTTCGTTTCCAATGGTGATTACCCGGATAATTTATCTAGAATAGCGAGCCTCGAAAAATCTAAAGCTGCAATAGATGAAATAACCCAATGGCCCGGCTATACCGCTACGCCGCTTTATTCACTCATTAATCTGGCTAAGGATACTGGCGTAGATAAAATCTGGTACAAGGATGAATCGAAGCGATTTCATCTGAAGAGTTTCAAAGCACTGGGTGGTGCCTATGCAGTGGCTCGCCAATTGCAATCACGGGTAGCCGAAGTTACCGGTGAAGAGCCGAGTGTACAGGATTTGTTCGACAAAAAATTTACCGAAATTGTGAGTCAGACTGTGATTAGTTGTGCGACCGATGGTAATCATGGTCGTTCGGTATCCTGGGGTTGCCAGATGTTTGGTTGCCAATGCGTGATTTATATTCATCGCGACGTTTCACCAGGGCGTCAACAGGCGATAGAGGCTTTCGGTGCGACTGTCATTCGAATTACCGGTAACTACGATGATTCGGTCAAACAGGCCGATATGGATGCGAAAAGACACGGTCGAATTATCGTTTCTGATACAAGTTACGAAGGCTATATGGAAATCCCCAAAGATGTGGCGCTCGGTTACACGGTTTTATTGTCGGAATCTGTCGAGCAATTGGGCGACGAAATTCCCACCCACGTTTTCATCCAAGGTGGTGTCGGTGGCCTTGCTGCTGCGGTTTGTGCTTATTTTTGGGAGCTATGGGGCGAATTGCGCCCACGTTTTATCGTAGTCGAGCCGGAAAACGCTAATTGTTTGCAACAGAGTGCACGCGCCGGGTCCCCGGTTATCATTAAAGGTAATCTCGATACCTTGATGGCGGGGCTCGCCTGCGGCGAAGTATCGGCTCTGGCCTGGGAAATTTTGAGTATCGGGACGAATGATTTTATCACTGTTAATGAAGCCTCCGTACCTTTAACCATGCGGTTATTGGCTCAGGGGATTAACGGTGACCCCAGTATAGAAGCGGGTGAGTCGGCCGTTGCTGGGCTGGCGGCGTTAATTACCGCACGCCATAGCGAGGTGGATTCTCAACGTCTGGGTCTCGATCGATCGAGTCGTATTTATATTTTGGGGACCGAAGGTGCGACTGATCCCGAGATGTATGCGAAGTTGGTTGGTTCCGATGGATAGATTCGGCTATTTTGTCATTCCGGCTCGAGGACTGGAATGAAACCGGCTAGCCCACCACGCGGGTTCGCACAAGCGGAATTCGAAGATCGCACCCAACATGCGCAACGCATGATGCATGAATTAAAAATTGATGCGATGCTACTGACGACCGAACCGCATGTACGCTATTTTAGCGGTTTTCTTACCCAATTTTGGTTAAGCCCTACTAGACCCTGGTTTTTGTTAGTACCGTTAACGGGTAAACCTGTCGCGGTAATCCCGACAATTGGTGTCGTGGGTATGCTCGATACATGGATAGACGATGTGCGGTCCTGGTCTTCCCCACAGCCGGGTGACGACGGTATTTCACTGCTCACTAGCACGATTCAGGGATTGCCTAAGCGCTTTGGTCGTATCGGAGCCACACTCGGTGTCGAAAGCCACTTACGTATGCCGGCACAGGATTTTGAACAACTCAGGGATAATCTCGGAACAACCGAAGTAATCGATTGTAGCCTGTTGCTACTGCAGCTTTGTAGTATTAAATCAGTCTCAGAGGTGGCGAAAATCAAACATGTTTGCGAACTCACCTCGGACAGCTTTAATGCACTACAGGACTTCGCTCGCATCGGTAATAGCGAGCGCGAAATCGTTCAGTCTGCGTATCGATTTACTCGAACGGGGCGCCGACAGCACACCCTATATCGTTTCTGCCTCAGGTCCTGACGGCTATGACAATATCATCATGGGGCCTACTGATCGAAAACTGGGCGACGGTGATTTACTGATCATCGATACCGGCACGCTGTTCGATGGCTACTATTGTGATTTTGACCGCAACTATGCCTTTGGAATGGCTTCGGACAGAGCCAAAAGGGCCTACGAAGCTGTATTTAACAGCACCGACGCAGGCTTTAAGGCTGCCAAACCAGGCGCAACAACCACCGATTTATGGCGCGCGATGTGGACGGTACTCGAAGCTGGGGGTGCCGAAGGCAATGATATTGGCCGTATGGGCCATGGACTTGGCACACAACTAACCGAATGGCCCTCAATTACCGCCTCTGACAATACCGAACTGAAACCCGGCATGGTGATGACACTGGAGCCTGGCATGAGCTACGATGGCGGCAAGCAAATGGTGCACGAAGAGAATATTCTAATCACAGATTCCGGTGCTATCATGTTGTCGAAACGGGCTGCAGCAGAATTACCGATCATCCAGTAGGCCATGACTCTTCATTATTAAAATGAGTAAATCCGAAATTATCCAGTCTGATATTTCGCTCGACGAGATCGGGCCCGGTGGTCGCATCGGCCTGATCGCGCTGGCTACTGACTTAAATTCCGAACAGGATTTACGCCGTATATTTCCGGACGATATCGAAATGTTCACCAACCGAGTGCTCAATGCAAATCCGGTAACGATGGAAAACCTGCGTAATATGGCAGGCGATATTAGTCGTGCAGCGGCAGGAATTTTACCCGACATAAAACTAGATGTGATGATTTATGGCTGCACATCTGGAACCGTCGCCATCGGTGTTGAAAAAATTGAACAGTTAATTCACCTGAGTTGCCCCGGAGTACCAGTAACCAATCCCGTCAGTGCAGCACTCGCCGCATTTGACCGATTTAACGCACAGCGTATTTCGATTCTGACCCCCTATACCGAAGCGGTAAATCTGGAAATGGCTGAATTTTTCGAAGGCCAGGGGATAGAAGTAATTAACATCGTGGGTCTGGGGTACCAAAGCGACATGGACATGACCGGAATACCGCCGCAGGCTATCGCTGGAATCGCCGAGCGAGTTTGTGATCAGAATGCAGACCTGCTGTTTATCTCCTGCACCGCTATTCGTGCCGCGGCTGTGATAGAGGAAATAGAACAGGCCATCGGCAAACCCGTAGTATCCAGCAACCAGGCGCTAGTCTGGCATAGTCTGAAGTTGATCGATTATCCCGGCAGTATTCATGGTTATGGTTGCCTGTTAAACAAATCCCGGCTGCCGCAACAATTAAGCCCATGATTAAAACAGCTATTCGATTTAGCCAATACCGAATTTACTGGATATTACTCCTGGTGCTTGGGGTCGTGCTGGAATCCATTGCACTTTATTACCAATATGTACTGGACGAATGGCCATGCGTACTGTGTATTCATATTCGTATCTGGGTTTTCGGTTTTATCCTGATCGCTATATTCGGGATATTTTTGGGCCAATATATCGCGACAAATCGGACGCTTCACTTATTCAACAGTATCGTTATGATAGGCTTTGTCGAGCGCAGTTGGCAGGTACTGGCCGTCGAACGCGGCTGGGTATTTGGCGATTGCAATATGGATGCGGGTCTGCCACCCTGGTTCGCGCTGGATAGCTGGTTTCCCGCCCTGTTCGAAGTTCAAACATCCTGTGGCTATACGCCGCTCATAATATTAAATATCAGCATGGCTGAAATACTAATGCTTATGTCGGCATTTCTATTAATTACCAGCCTCGCGTTATCGATTGCCAGCTACGGATCAGAATAATAAATCTATCTTAAAAAATTTAGGCAGCTTAAGTCACAACTGCTAAAATCAGTTTATTCTCCAAATCGTTTAAAAATAACCCCGATGGAATTATCCCTAAAAGACGCATTTATTGACAATTTTCTGGGCCAGTCCCCGAGATGGTACAAGCAGTTAATCATTATTTTTCTGATCGTTAACCCGGTTATTTTTTTTATCGACCCATTCGTCGCGGGATGGGTTTTGGTCATCGAGTTTATTTTTACGCTGGCCATGGCGCTAAAATGTTACCCGCTACAACCCGGGGGATTGCTCGCGCTGGAAGCCATCATAATCGGTATGGCATCACCGGAAGCGGTATACCAGGAAACCATCGCCAATTTTCAGGTAATCATGTTATTGATGTTCATGGTGGCGGCCATATACTTCATGCGCGAACTGCTATTGTTTACATTTACGCGCATTTTGTTAACGGTCAAATCGAAATCGTTTTTATCTTTCCTGTTCTGCTTTACTGCTGCTTTTTTGAGTGCCTTCCTCGGCGCCCTTACGGTAACCGCGGTACTAATATCGGTCGCGATCGGTTTTTATGCGGTTTACCACAAATTTACTTCGGGCAAGAAATTGCATGATGATCACGACCATAGCAACGACCTGGAAGTACGCGATCAAGACCGGGAAGACCTTGAGCAGTTCCGTTCCTTCCTGCGCAGCCTGATTATGCATGGCGCTGTCGGTACCGCCCTGGGCGGTGTGTCGACCCTGGTCGGTGAACCGCAAAACCTTCTAATAGCAGAGCGCGCCGGGTGGGATTTTATAGAGTTTTACATTCGTATGGCGCCGGTTACGATGCCGGTGCTGGTTTTCGGACTTGCTACCTCCGTATTTCTGGAAAAGGTGAAATGGTTTGGCTATGGCGCCACCTTACCCGATTCGGTCGCCGCAGTGCTTAGGGAATATGACCGGGAAGAAAACGCCAGGAGAACCAATAAAACTAATGCTGTTCTCATCGTACAGGCTATCGTCGGTGTCGTTTTAATATTGGCGCTGGCATTTCACGTAGCTGCGGTTGGCCTCGTAGGCCTGATGGTTATAGTATTGTTAACGGCGCTGAACGGCATAGTCGAAGAACATCGAATTGGGCACGCGTTTGAAGAGGCCTTGCCATTCACCGCTTTATTGGTGGTATTTTTCGCGGTCGTAGCGGTTATCCACGAGCAACACTTGTTTACTCCGGTAGTCACCGCAGTGCTGGCAATGGATAGAGAAATTCAACCGCTCATGTTTTTCATCGCTAACGGCGTATTATCGATGATTAGTGACAATGTATTTGTCGCGACCGTGTATATCAACGAGATCGCCCAGGCCTTGAAAGACGGGGTTATCGATCGCGCACAATTTGATGTTCTGGCCGTAGCAATCAATACCGGCACCAATCTGCCCAGCGTAGCGACCCCTAACGGTCAGGCTGCATTTCTATTCCTGTTAACCTCTGCGCTGGCACCGTTGATCCGCCTTTCGTACGGCAAAATGATGTGGATGGCGCTGCCTTATACCTTCGTGTTGAGTAGTGTGGGTATGCTCACAATATGGTTATTTTTTTAACAAACGAATTATCCGGTGGCCAGGCGCTGCTGGTTTAATTCTAACCATTGCAAGGCAATGATGGTCGCGGAAGACTTGACCTTGCCATCGCGCACCCACTGATAAGCCAGACTAGCGTCGATGACCTCGACGCGTATATCCTCGTTTTCCTCAGCCAAACCATGTATGCCGCCCACGCCGGAACTATCGACGATTCCACAATAAAGTGTGCACTGCTCGGTAGTGCCACCCGGACTCACGTAATATCGGCTAATAGGATGTAATCGACTGATCTCGCAACCAGCCTCTTCCTTACTCTCGCGCAACGCGACCTGATCTGCACTCTCGCCTTCTTCGATCACGCCAGCGACGCATTCGATCAACCACGGGGAATTTTTGTCACGTATCGCGCCAGCCCTGAACTGTTCGATTAAAACGACCTTGCATCTTACCGGGTCGTAGGGCAATAAAGCCACTATCGAACCGCGTTCAAAAATTTCGCGGGTAAATATACTGCTTTCGCTACCGGCAAATAATTCATGCGACAGCCTATATTCGTCGAGACGGAAATACTGGCTGAATAAAACTTCGTGCTTTATCAGATTCCAGCTATAGTTCATGTTTGTGGCTCTCCCGCCGAATCGGCCAACCGCGTTCCACCCACTAGAATCGCTATCCCATATTGTCCAATTCTTCACTACTGAGCTCACGCGCCTCTTCCGGCAACATGACGGGGATGCCATCTCTGATCGGGTAGGCCAGCCGCGACGCTCTGGACAGTAATTCCTGGTTTTTTTTATCGTAAATGAGTGGGCCCTTGGTGATTGGATCAACCAGAATATCCAGCAGATGTTTATCCATGGTGTTTGGTCTCGAGTAAATTTAAAAATCTTTCCTGTACTTCCTGCGACAGTTCAATTGTCAGCGCCACCACCCATATATTTTCTCCAGGCATGCCCTTTAATTTTACTGCATCCTTGTGGGTCACCAGTATCGGTAAATCCGGTTTCAGATCTATATCCTGCTGGGTAAAATCGTGATGATCGGGAAATTCGTGTTCGATCGGGTCTATACCCATTTGCCTTAAACTGGCAAAGAAAAATTCGGGAAACCCGATTCCTGCGAGTGCATGAACCTGTAGACCTTTGAATGCTGATATATGTTTACGTTCCTGTGGCTGCGCCAAATTCCAGACCTGCCCGAGAGATTCGATCACCTGATTACTATCGCGGTTTATCGTGATATCGACCTGTCGAAGACGGTCGCGCGGTTCGCGCATCGGGCCGGCCGGAATTAACAATCCATTGCCGAACGCCACGTACCGACAAACAGCAATTTCAATATCCCTCTGCAATGCATAATGCTGTAGGCCATCGTCGGATAAAATAATGTCCGTTTGTGGATGCTTTTCTAATATCTGGCGCGCGGCCGAAACACGATTAGCACCAACGCCGATTGGGCACTGGCATAATTCTGACATCATATTTGCTTCGTCACCGACCCGATGATCGGTTTGACCACCGGCTAATATTTGAATTTTATTTTCATATCCACTTTTGTATCCACGCGTAACAATGGCCGGGTGAAAACCCCTGTCGCTTAAAAGCTGAAATAGTGCAACCACAATTGGCGTTTTTCCGTTACCTCCCAGGGTAATGTTCCCTACTACAATAGTAGTGACTGGCAGGCGCGTCGATCGTAGCAAACCGATGCGGTAGCCGAGACGCCTCATTCCATAAGCGACAAAATATACCAGCGACAACGGCATGAACAATATAGCCAATGGGTTCATCGACCACAGCCACCATCCCTGACGCTTTTGGTTAGATGTATTCATCCAGTAACCCAGCACTGTTTTTTCGAGTGTAATTGGTTGTTCCGACGCCTCACTCGGTTCAGGCTGGGTCTGAAGCTCCTCATCGCTGTCACGAAATTGCATTCGGTGTAATTTCGCGTAGATTCCTTTGTCCTTCAGCAGACTGCTGTGGTTGCCCTGTTCGATCAATTTTCCTTGATCGAGAACCAAAATATAATCTGCATGTTCGATGGTCGATAGCCGGTGGGCAATCACCAGCGTGGTTCGATTACTCATCAAATTTTCGATAGCGTGTTGAATATGACGTTCAGATTCAGTGTCCAGCGCCGAGGTAGCCTCATCCAGAATCAAAATCGGTGCATCTTTGAGCAATGCCCGCGCGATAGCGATTCGCTGCCTTTGTCCACCCGATAAGAGCACCCCGCGCTCCCCTACTTCGGTATCGAGCATATCGGGCATTTTTTCGATAAACTCCCAGGCATAGGCCTGTTTCGCGGCTTCGATAATTTGGGCGTCATCGACTTCGTTTCCAATACCGTAAGCAATATTATTACGCACCGTATCGTTGAAAAGACGCACATCCTGACCCACATAGGCTATTTGACGCCGCAAATCCTTGAGTCGATAGTCCTGAATTCGTTTGCCATCCAGAAGGACTTCACCACTATCATTTTCGTATAACCGGGGTATCAGGTTGACCAGGCTCGATTTACCGCTTCCCGAACGACCCACGATAGCAACTGTCTGGTGAGGCTCCACGATAAAATTAATATCTTTGAGGACTAGCTGCTTACTTCCCTGGTAACGCAACGCAACCTGTTTGAATACCAGGCGCCCATCGGCTCGGTCAGTTATTTCCTCCACACCATCATCTTTTTCACTTAAGCGTGAGGTAAATTCAAAAATGCTTTCTCCCGCAGCGATGCCTTTTTGAATATTCGCATTGACTGTCGACAACACACGCATGGGTGAGAGCAGCATAGTCATTGCGAATATAAAGGAAACGAAATCACCTGTGGTTATTTCTCCCCGCATCGATTCTGAAGTCGCGAAAGCTATAATCGCAGCGAACGCGACCGCTACTATGAGTTGAATCAGTGGTTGGCTGATCGCCCTTGCGACTGACATTTTTAAATTCAGTCTTAAGTTGTACTGGTTATACTTTTTGAACCGGCTGTGTTCGTAATCCCGTCCACCAAATATTTTTACCACGCGGTTAGACTCGATTACTTCCTGGGCTATTTGAGATACGTCACCCATCGAGTTTTGAATTTTTTTGCTAATTTTTCGAAAGCGGCCGGAAATACGCACCACTATTAAAAAAACTATCGGGCCAGCTAACAGAAATATCGAGGTCAATTGCCAGTTGAGCCAAAACATATACGCGAGTAATACGATGATGCGTAGTGTGTCCTGGATGAAAACGGTGAGCGATGACGATACTGAACTCGCGACCTGTTCAACATCGTAGGAAAATCGAGTAATGATTGAACCGGATGATGACTGATCATACTCTTCGCTGGTCATAGTCATCAGCTTTTCAAACATTTGCTCCCGTAACGAATTGATTACCTTGCGGCCAATGTAGTCCATGCAATAGGTACGCATAAAAATAGCAACCATTCGTACTACAAAGATTAAAATTATCGCAATTGGAATGAGTCGAATGATGTACGGATCACGCTCGATGAAACCATCGTCTAGCATCGGTTTCATCAAGTAAGCAAACGCCGCGTCGGATACAGCAAAAATAACCATTCCTATTACCGCGAGCGTAAAATAAGTCTTGTGTTCGAATGCCAGCGCTAATAAAGCCCGGTACGCGGAAACACCTTTTGGATTGCCCGAAATAACCTTCATCTAAAACCCGTAAGCCGCACCAGAAGGGACCTACTCTAGTGGCCGCGTGGTAGCGATAGAAACCCGACTGAGCCCGAGTTTGCCGAGTACATCCATTGCGGTCACCAACGATTGCACCGGCGACGCCGCATCCGACTGAATCACTACTGGAATATCCGAACCGTTCAGCGCACGTTCTACCGCGGCCATCAATGTAGCACTTTTCTTATTGGTTAATTCTCGCGAGTTGAGATAAAAGCGCCCTTCGGAGTCAATCATGATATTAAGCTTTTCAGGCACATTAGCGGAAGGCTGATCGCTAGCCTCGGGTAAGGTTATTTTCAGCTCAGAAGTGGTATCAAAGGTCGTCGATACCATGAAAAATATAAGTAATAAAAATACCACGTCTATTAGCGGAGTCAGGTTGATATTGACTTCTTCAACGGGCGTAGTGCTGATAAATTTCATCTCAAGACAGCTTTTTTCGGTCGCCCAACAGGAAATCCACGAGTTTCATCGCTTCCTGTTCCATGCCGACCACGAGTTCATCGATTTTTCGCTTCAAATGTCGGTGAAATATCAGGCTAGGAATGGCAATGGTCAATCCGGCTGCAGTGGTGATTAACGCTTCGGAAATGCCACCTGCTAATTGTGCAGGGTCGCCCACCCCAATCGTTGTTATGGCGGTAAACACCTTGATCATACCGATTACTGTTCCCAGAAGTCCTAACAACGGGGTGATTGTCGAAATAGTTCCCAGGGTATTCATGAAACGTTCCATTTCGTGCACTACGTGGCGGCCAGTCTCTTCGATACTTTCACGAATCAGGCTGCGAGGTAAATGTCGGCTAATCAACCCTGCAGCCAGAATCTTGCCGAGCATCGAGCCATTTTCTATTTCGGTGATATGCTCATCGGTTAGTGCATCCTTGTTCATCAATTTCCAAATACCGGTCAGGAGTTTTTCCGGTATCACCTTCTTGTGTCGTAGCGTCCACATTCGCTCGATCACTATAGCCACCGCAATAATCGAACACGTTAGTATAGGCAACATTAGCCAACCCCCTGCCTGAACCAGCTCTAGCACGCTTTTTTCCTCTAAATCGAATGCCGCACATAATACTGTAATCGGGTCATCGATGCGATAGCAGCTACAATCGGTTTTTGTTCAAGATTCATCCGATTTGCGGTGTGCTATTTCCTTTCTTACGGCACGGTACCGCTATTGTCTTACGGCATATCTCGTGCATCAGCGATATATGAAATATTTGGAATTCATCCAGGGCCGCCTAGTGTTTTCACTGTTCGCACGGATGAACACCTTAAACGGTTATCGTTGAGTGCCAGAGTCAGATCCAATTACCTGAACAGATACCAGGCGTGTATGGACTTCAGTGACCACGGAATCGACGCCGACCTGTTTATTGGCAAGCATGGACTCTTATGCGAGGAGTTTATAGAATCGGTATTCCTGGTTAAAGACCGAATTTGAAACCACTGTCACTGCGGCCGATACCGCTGAGGTTTCAAGAATATCGGTGTTACAGGTAGCCCCTGATGGAGCCGGTAATCAACGTCTCAGATGAAAGGTTAAGCATTAGTTTCGGGTACTTTCCTGGTTTCTGCCCTATCGCGCTTAAAATGGATTACATTTCTAATTTACCTTTCTCCAGCGCTGGCTGGAGATTAGCGTCGGACTGCTCGTAAGAAAACGCGAAAACTCGCTGCAGCTATTACGCGGTAACGAGCGTATTAAATTACCCATTGCCGCGTGAATTGAAATTCACCACTAATAGTTAGACAGCAAAACCTATTATTTCATCACCGCCTTTTCTGTAACCAGTTAAATCCCTGGGACAAACAGGGGAACGACTAACCAGACCAGGATACCCAGTAAGCTTGACCGGCAGCACCAGGGCTCTTAACTGGAAAAAGAATTCGTTATTTTGGCAAAAAACGGTTTAATACCAGAATTTGGGCCTTCGGCTCCGGTATTTTATTAGTCTGATACCCTGTTCACTACTACGCACCGTAATCGCCCCGTGTTGATCAGTTCGAACAATTTCTATACCCATATCTCGATAAACTTCCAGTACCTCGGAGTTCGGAAAGCCCCAGTGATTACCTTTTCCTACAGAGAATAAAGCGATATCAGGATTAACGCTATGCACAAAGCCTGGTGTCGAAGAGGTCGAGCTACCATGATGTGGTGCTAGCAGCACGCTGGCAGAAAGACTACCAGGGCTGGCTTTTACTAGTCTTAATTCCTGCTCTGACTCAATATCACCGACCAGCAAGGTGTTATGAAAACCGCTTATCCTGAGCACGCAGGAGCGATTATTGCTGTTGCTGAATGCCCCGTTTCTATCTGCTGTTAAAAACTCGAATTCAACTCCGTCCCAACGCCACGAGGGATAGTCATGACAGGATCTTACGGGTGTAGATAAATTGAATTTTTTCTCCACTTCTAGCGGCGTACCGGAAACCAGCCGTGCGGGGTCATAGCTTCCGATAAAGCTATAGAAACCGCCGCTATGATCTTTATGATTGTGGCTAATGATCATCAAATCGGGTGCTTCTATACCCTGATGTCGAAGGAAAGGCTTGAGCACCCAGAGACCTGTACTGTAGCCTTGGTTATTTCCCGGACCGAAATCGTATACCAGACTATGATTTCTGGTCTGTAGTACTGCTGAAGTTCCCATACCTACGTCGAGCAGGGTCAATTGGTAAGCACCGAAATCCAGTGCGGGTCGATGCCAGAATAGTGGCAGAATGAATAAAATAAAAGCGGGTTTTTTAGCGACACTACCAGCGGGTAGCAACAGGATGATCAAGCCAAGTGCCGAAAAACTAATGAGAGCGAAGGGTATCCCGCCGCCCTGATGCGCACCGAGGCCAAGGTCTAGCAATAAACTCAGATATGCGAACAGCCAGGTGAGCAGCGTATCACTAGCGATCAATAACCACCTTGCCAGTGAAATCTCAAAGCTGCCCAGAAACGCCCCGATCAGATCAAGCGGCACGATCACCAAACTTACCAGTGGTATCGCCAGGATATTAGCAAAAAAGCTGGCTGGATTAATCTGATCGAACAATAGTATGCTAACCGGGACAAACAATAAGGAAAATAGCAACTGGATACCCAACATCTGTTTCCAGTGACTAACTGGGCCTGGCAGCAAAAACTGCGCAAGGCCTATGACCAGCAGGGCGACAATACTCAACCAGAATGAAGAAGAGCCTATAGCGAGCGGATTAACAATCAATATCAACACCACTGCAATCGCTACACTGTTGAGTAAATTAATCCCTGACCTGAATAGCAGCGCAACAAAAACGACTGCCAACATGACTAGCGCGCGCACGGTCGGGAGACTGAATCCGGCCAGTGCTGCGTACATAAACCCCGCGGCAAATGCGAGCGATGCCGAGAATACTATCCGGTTTTGAATGAAACGATAAAACCAGATTCGCCAGATCCACTGCCCAAAGGCGAAGAATAATCCTGCTACCATGCCAATATGCAATCCTGAAATAGCCAACAGGTGCGCAGTGCCCGTGTCCCGGAGTATCTCTCGATGACGAGGCTGGATATCACCCCGATACCCAAGAACCAGCGCCTGGATTAAGCCAATGTTATCGCAGGAAAAACAATTCTGCTTGATACCTTCCAGCATTCGGGTTCGCCAGAGATTGATATGCCACGGGGGTGACCGATCAAGTCTTTGATTTAAATTCGATTTTCGAACATAGCCAGTCGCACCTATGCCTTTTACAAATAACCACCGTTCGTAATCGAATCCGCCTGGATTTTGAAATCCCCCCGGTGCCTTTAACTTTACCAGGAATTGCCAGCGTTCCCCGGCAACCGGTAATTGATCGGTTCGATACCAGCTCAGGCGTATTTTCCTGGGCAAGCGGTAGGGGTACTGTGTAATAATTTCGGGCTTGAATATAAACCGAATAGACTGTGACCGGACTTCGGGTATATCGGCTATTACGCCGGTTACCCGCATTATCCTGTGATTAAAATCGGGCGAAAGTCTCGATTCCAAGGTGTGCAATAAATGCAAATTTGTCCAAAGATAGGCTATACATATGAATATGAAAAAACGATATCGGGGGATAAAGCAGGCGCATATCAACAGCAGTGGCAGATAGGCAAACCAGAATCGATCTGGGATATCACTGCCGTAGAAAGCGAGCGTCGAACCCAATGCAATCGCTAATGCGCTGTTGACCACGTCCACACCATCCCTGTGCACAACATAAACTCGAACTCCCTGTTAATCCTATATCCAATAGCAAAGATTCAATAATTCTTTGGCTAATATGCAGGCTACCACTTTACACATTAGGCTATTAACCTCGATAATACAATCGACATGATAAAGAAACTGTTTAAGAAATACCTGCCCCACCCTCATTTAGTAACGAAAAACACCTGGTCTGGACTTCTTGGATCCCGACTGAAGGATCCGAGCCTCTGGCATATTAATCGCAAGTCCTGTTCGGGTGCTATTGCCCTGGGCGTTTTTTGCGCTTTTATTCCCTTGCCAGCCCAAATGTTGATCGCCGCAGTTTTCGCAGTATTGCTACGTTACAATATTCTAATTTCGGTTGCCATGGTCTGGATTAGTAATCCGATAACCATTCCGCCCATGTTTTATTTCTGTTATCTGGCAGGTTCCGCTATTTTGGGCACCGAAGCAGATAATTTTAGCTTCGAATTAAGCTTCGACTGGCTAATTTTTGGATTACTCCAGGTTTGGCAACCCCTTCTGCTTGGGTGCCTGCTGCTTGGAGCTGTTGCCTCTCTGCTATCTTTTCTGGCTGTGCGAATCCTTTGGCGAATGCGTATCTTGGCTCATCTGAAAATACGCAGGGAACGAAGGATTAAGAGCGAAGCGAGTTAAGCGGGCAGTCTTATTACGCAGGGCAGATACATTAGAATTCTCTGCAAAAATACCATCCCGCAAACCAGATATTATGATAGAGGTATACTGTCCCCGGAATCGCGACTGAGCTTCCCATCCTCCATACGCCAGCAAAATTTCATGCGACTGGCTATATCCATATCGTGGGTAACAACTACTAGCGCAATATTACTGGACTGATTCAATTCCAGCATCAGTTCGAGCATTTCCCTGGCGGTATTCAAATCCAGGTTGCCGGTCGGCTCATCGGCAAGCAGACAGTCGGGGAAAGTGACCAGTGCTCTCGCCAACGCGACGCGTTGACGCTCACCCCCCGAAAGCTCGCCCGGTTTATGGCCGGCTCTTTGGGTAAGGCCTACCCGGTCAAGCCATTCGAGTGCGGTGGCATTGGCCAGTTCTCTGTTTTGGCGCCGCACCAAGAGCGGCATTGCAATATTTTCCTGTGCGCTAAACTCGGGTAGTAAATGGTGGAACTGATAAATGAAGCCCAGGTGGTGATTGCGTAGCACACCTAACTTTTTTTCCGACAGCTTTGAAATCGGCTGATCCATTACCTTTACTTCGCCCGCACTGGCGTGATCGAGGCCACCGAGTAAATGCATCAGCGTACTCTTGCCGGCTCCAGATACACCGATAATTGCGTGGGTTTCACCGGCACCCACTCTAAAATTGACACCCTTGAGTACTTCAACATGCAGCTCACCCTGCTGGAAAGTTTTGTGTATATCGATGGCTTCGATGACCGCCGTCGGGCTACTCATAACTCAAAGCCTCTGCGGGACGTGTTCTCGATGCGCTCAAGGCTGGGTACAAGGTGGCTAATACCGATACGAAAAAAGATAGCATCGATATTTTGATCACATCCGACTGGCGCATGTCCGACGGCAGATCGGTAATCGGATAAACACCGGTGGGTAAAAACTGGGTTTGAAAAAACTGTTCCATTGCCGGGATAATTACGTCGATATAAGAAGCCACTAAAACGCCACTTCCAACGCCAAAAATAGTGCCGATAGCCCCAATCAGTGTCCCCTGTATCATGAATATCCACATGATCGACATGGGTGATACTCCGATGGTACGCAGTATCGCGATATCAGCCTGTTTATCGGTTACCACCATGACCAGCGTAGAAACGATATTAAATGCCGCCACCGCAATAATCAGTGAAAGTATAATAAACATCACGGTCTTTTCGGTTTGCACCGCCTTGAAATAATTACTGTGTCTCAGGGTCCAGTCCGATACCCAGTATTCGAGTCCGATCTGATCACGCAATTCTCCGCGCACGAATGGCGCATCGTCCATATTGTCGATTTTAAGGCGTAATCCACTGACACCGCCATCCAGCCTAAATAACCGACTCGCATCATCGACATGGATGATCGCCGTACTTCTGTCGTACTCGTATACCCCTATTTCAAATAATCCGACTACCAAAAATCGACGTAAGCGTGGCAGATAGCCGATCGGAGAAGCAGTAGATTGTGGCGTGACCATCGTGACTCGGTCGCCAGGTACTACATCTAACGAGTCCGCAAGACCGGTTCCCAGGATAATGCCATATTCGCCTGATTTTAAATCGGATAATTGACCAAAGGTCATATGCCGGTAAATTTCAGATACCCCATTTTCAGACTCAGGCTCGATACCCCGGACTATAGTGCCGCTCACCGACGACATATTGGACAGCATCGCTTCTGCCTCCACGTAAGGCGCAATGCCGATGATTGACGGATGCGAAATTAACTGGTCCTTAAGCGCCTTCCAGTCGTCCAGCCGATTATCGAAACTGGTCACTGTAATGTGGGATACCATACCCAGAATTCGTCCTCGGAGCTCTTTCTCAAATCCATTCATAACCGATAAAACGACAATCAGCGCCATCACTCCCAACGCGATTCCGAGCATGGAAATCAGCGAAATAAAGGAAATAAAATGATTGCGTCGTTTGGCCCGCGTGTAACGAAGCCCAATAAATAATTCAAGCGGTAAATTCATGTTGCTGATTAAACCACGAATGTACCGGTCTCGACCAGTTGCGAAGTTAAACGAACTTGTATAATTAAGTCCCTGTTGTCTCAATCCTTTGGCGTGCTATAGTGATTGGCATACTGTTATAAGACTTTCCGACGTCTGTTAGTGATGGACTAGATGGAAATCATCAGGAGAGAAAAATGCGTACTAGAATTTATATTCTTTTGTTAACCGGTGGCCTGTTCCTCACACCGTTGAACGCAGAAATATTGACCATACCTGGCCATACAGCTGTTGAGAAAAAACAAATGATGCCGATGCGCGGCGTTAGTATGGAGGCGGTACTGGATGATTTCGGCGAGCCCATGGAAAGATTTGAGCCAATCGGAGATCCGCCCATAAGCCAATGGATATACAGTGGCTTCCGAGTTTATTTCGAATTCGAGGCAGTTTTACACACAGTCGATATGACTACGCTGATCATGCCGAAAGAATAATTCTACTGTCGGCCAGCCCTAAACCATAAAATTCTCAATCTTAAACTCACACTGAGAGCCTTCGAATAGCTCTTTGCCCAACATAAAAGGGGCAGGTTTATCGCTTAAGAAAGGCTATTCCATAGTATGATAGAAACTTGGCGGTACACCGAAGAAACAGGCTGACAGATTTTAGCTAAAATTAATGGTTACAAAACATCAAATAAAGCTCCGAGCAGAGGAAAACATAAAATGAAATTTTATATTCGCGCTGGGGTGGCGGCGATATTGTTAATCAATGGCGGATTATCAACCGCCGCAGTAGTCAATATTACCCCTGAGATCGAAAGCGTAACAGTAATACATGGCGACAAAAATGTAGTCATCATGCGCAATCAAAATCAGAGAAATACTGTCAATCCTGCTTTCGCAAAAACATCCAGAAAATGCCCTCCTTTTTGTATTCAGCCTTCGTCGCTCGCACCTGGTGTTGAAACCATAGGTGAGATCGAAGTGCTTGCTTATCTCCGGCTTATAGCCGAGGGGGATGAATCCATCCTGGTGATCGATTCCCGTACACCGGACTGGGTTGCTAAAGGAACAATTCCTGGGTCAATTAACATACCCTGGACCAGTTTAAATCCTGCCAGGGGCGCAGACCCCATATCGATTGGAGAAATTCTTGAAGATCAGTTAAATGCCCAAAATCTGGAAGGATTATGGGACTTTAGCCGTGCAAAAACTCTGGTTATGTTCTGTAATGGCATGTGGTGCGGGGAGTCGCCCAATAATATAAAAAACCTGCTCAAATTTGGCTACCCGGCGCACAAACTTAAATGGTACCGTGGTGGCATGCAGGATTGGGAAATTCTGGGGTTGACTACCGCAAAGCCGGCTCCATAGGGTATTTTGACTGATCCCTGAGCTGCTACTTTTATCATAATTATCACAATTTACAGGATACCGATGTGAGCCAGGCTGCTATTAAAAAAGAGCCCGTCGAAAACCGTGAAATAGCGCATAAGAAATATTTAAAACAGCGTTCTATCCTGGTGGTTGACGATGAGCATGGCATCAGGAATTTTCTCATCAAAGGCCTATCGAAACACGTGGGCCTGGTCGAAGCAGCCGAGGATATAGACCGGGCTGAGGAATTGCGCCAAAGATGTCATTTTGACCTGATCATTGCCGATATAAAACTACCGGGGAAATCTGGTGTGGAGTGGGTGCAGGAATTACGCGACGCTGGCCGCAATACCTCGGTGATCTTTATTACCGCGCACGGCCACCTGGATGTAGCGATCGATGCAATTCGTGCGGGCGCGGCCGATTTCCTAATAAAACCCTTTCGCATAGACCAGATATTAACCGCCGTTGATCGCTGTATTGAACGCCAGGAAATGAAAAGAGAAAATTTTGTTCTTCGGCGTCAGGTAGATAAAATTTACGATAGCTCCAGCATGATTGGCGAATGTCCGTTAATGCAGAGTCTCGATGAAGTGATCAGGCGGGTGGCTTCGACTCCTTCCACTATTTTAATTCAGGGGGAAACGGGTACTGGCAAGGAGTTAGCGGCCAGGAGCATTCATGAATTGAGTGGTCGCAACGGTAGTTTCGTCCCAGTGAACTGTGGCGCTATGGCCGCAGAGCTGTTGGAAAGCGAATTATTCGGCCATGTCAAGGGCGCTTTTACCAGTGCCCACCAGGGCCGCGAGGGTTTATTTAGTTACGCCAACGGAGGCACTCTGTTTCTGGATGAAATAAGTGAAATGCCCACTTCGATGCAGGCTCATCTTCTCAGGGTACTGGAAGAAAAAACCATCCGCCCGGTGGGCTCGAATCAGGAAATACCAGTCGATGCCAGGATTATTGCGGCAACTAACAGGAATCTTGAACAACTAGTACACGACGGAAAATTTAGAGAAGACCTCTTTTTCCGACTCAGCGTGTTAAACATTCAGATTCCCTCATTACGTGAACGAATCGAAGATTTGAGATTACTATCGCATCATTTCATCGACACAATTTCTGCCAGCCTGGGTATAAAATCAGCCCGACTTAGCGAGACCGAATTAGCATTGTTATCTTCCCATCAATGGCCCGGAAATGTGCGTGAATTGAAAAATGTAATCGAACGCAGTCTTTTGCTAAATACCCCTGCGAGTGAATGTATTTCGGGCGTAGCAAATACTAATTTATCGACCAAGATACCCGACCAGGTCTACCTGTTGCAGGATATTGAAAAACAGCATATTCTCAAGATCCTGGAAATGGAAAACGGTAACAAATCAGCCGCAGCAAGAATCCTCGGCGTATCACGCAAAACTCTGGAACGAAAAGTATTGGCCTGGGCTAAGGCGATCTAGCCCGGACAATCCATGAATTACCGCGATGATTTCGCAGGATTTTGTTTTCACAGGAATTTGCTCCTGCAATTTCTGCATACACGCCATCCGTGGCGATATCAGGAGATTTTCCGAAGAAGTGTC
>JADFJT010000001.1 GCA_022566015.1 Pseudomonadota bacterium
CACTATCGAGGTGTAACCGCCGGGATGTTTTTACAGGACGTTACGCGACAGGGAGGTCGCGTGCGAGCCCCCAGGGAAGGGACGGTCCGACGTATCGGTACGGCGTTCCTGTAAAAATATATCGGTGGTTACGCTCCCCAAAGAATTATCCACTTACGCGACAAATTTTGCCATTTTCCCTACTTCGACAATCTTCATTGCGTTAGTACCACCATCGGTACCCATAAGGTCTCCCTTGGTAATGATTACCAGGTCTCCTTGCTCGACGGCTTTTTGTTTTATCATCAATTCCACCGCTTCCTGGTTGGCTTCGGCGTGATTAGTATGGATGGTCGGAAAATAAATAGGAAATACGCCGCGGTATAAATTGACCTTACGATTGGTTGACTCATGCCGCGACAGGGCATAAATCGGAATCCCCGAGCTGATACGTGACATCCACAGCGCGGTCGATCCGGTTTCAGTCAGCGATGCGATCGCTCTTACTCCGAGATGATTAGCGGTATACATCGTCGCCATCGCAATCGCCTCATCTACTCGATTAAAGACGGTATTCAATCGATGGGTTGAACGACTCGCTCGATCTGTTCGCTCTGCGTTGAGGCAAATATCGGACATTGCGCGCACGGTTTCGCTCGGGAAGGATCCTGTGGCCGTTTCGGCCGAAAGCATCACCGCGTCGGTACCATCGAGTACCGCATTGGCAACATCGAATACCTCTGCACGGGTCGGTATCGGACTTTCGCGCATCGACTCCATCATTTGCGTTGCGGTAATGACCACGCAATTCATATCGCGTGCTTTCTTTATGATTTGCTTTTGCACTGCGGGTAAATTAGCGTCACCTATTTCTACCCCCAGGTCGCCGCGCGCTACCATAATGGCATCCGAGACTTCGATGATAGCTTCCAAATTATCCAGCGCCTCTGCACGTTCGATCTTGGCAATTACACCGCCCTCGCCTCCGGCATCCCGAAATAGCTGTCGGGCCTGAATGATATCGTCGGCGTTACGTGGAAAGGAAACTGCAATATAGTCGGCTTCTATGTTTGCCGCAGTAATGATGTCGGCCTTGTCTTTTTCTGTCAGGGCGGCGGCTGTCAATCCACCACCCTTGAGATTGATTCCCTTGCTGTTAGATAACTGGCCACCGACCATCACCGAGCAGCGGATTTTAAGTCCTTCAACCGACTTGACCCGCAATACGATTCGACCATCATCGAGTACCAGCAAATCGTCCTTTTTAACTTCGTTTGGCAGGGTTTTATAGGTAATTCCGACTTGATTCTGATCGCCGTCACCGACCCCACAATCAGCGTTCAGGCAAAAATTATCGCCATTGGCAAGCTGAATAGGCCCGTCACGGAACCGCTCGATGCGTATTTTCGGACCCTGAAGATCAGCCAGTATTCCCAGGTGACGATGGTTAGCTTTACCGATGGCCCGCACCTTTTCTGCACGCGCCCGATGTTCCTCCGCGCTACCATGAGAGAAATTGAGTCGGACTACATCGACGCCAGCCTTGATTAACGAATCCAGCGCCTGATCGGATTCTGTCGCCGGGCCCAGCGTCGCCACTATTTTAGTCCTACGCATCACCGCTATCATTATTTTCCCCTTCTCTGTTCCAGCATCGCCACAGCAGGCAGGCTTTTACCTTCAAGAAATTGTAAAAAAGCGCCGCCGCCAGTCGAAATATAAGATATCTGTTCGGTTACCCCATACTTGTCGACTGCAGCCAGGGTATCACCTCCGCCTGCTATAGAAAAAGCGCTCGATGAGGCAATCGCCAGCGCCAGCGTTCTGGTACCTTCCCCAAACTGGTCGAATTCGAACACGCCTACCGGACCGTTCCACACAATAGTCGCGGCGGACTGCATTATTTCAGCGAATCGGGCTGCTGTCTCGGGGCCGATATCGAATATCATATCGTCATCGTCTACCGCGTCGACCTTTTTGACCTGCGCCTGTGCCTGTTCTGAAAATTCCTTGCCACAGACGACGTCGGTCGGAATCGGAATTTCGCCACCGCGCGCGCGCGCCGCTTCCATTAATCGCTTTGCTTCGGGAATTAAATCCCTTTCGACCAGCGATTTGCCGATATTAAATCCCGCCGCAGCAATGAAAGTATTTGCTATTCCACCACCGGGTATCAATTGATCGACAATATCTGAGAGTGCGTCGAGAACCATCAGCTTAGTCGATACTTTCGAACCGCCGACAATAGCAACCATGGGACGTTCTGGTTTATCGAGCACCGATGCCAGTGCATTAAGCTCCGCTATCAGTAATGGACCCGCGCACGCGATCGGTGCAAATACACCCGCACCGCAGGTCGAAGCCTGCGCCCGGTGGGCCGTGCCAAATGCATCCATGACAAACACATCGCACAAAGCCGCATAGCGCTTCGACAGGTCTTCATCGTTGGCCTTTTCCCCAGGGTTAAAACGCACGTTTTCCAACATCAACACATCTCCATCCGACATTTCAGGCGCTTGTTGCAGGTAGTCACTGACCAATGTGACTTCCTGAGCTAATACAGCCGACAGGTAAGCTGCCACCGGTTGGAGTGAGTACTGCTGTTCGAATTTTCCCTCGGTCGGGCGTCCCAAGTGTGACATGACCATTAGACGCGCACCGGACTCGATGCAGAACCGAATCGTCGGCAAGGAAGCCTTGATGCGTAAATCACTGGTAACCGACCCGTCCTTTAACGGCACATTGAGATCCTCGCGAATCAATACGCGTTTACCGCGAATATCGAGGTCAGTTAATTTGAACACAGACAGGGACATCCGACAGCCCTCCACGTCCGAATTACTTTGCGATCACTCGCACCATTTCGACCACCTTACACGAATATCCCCATTCGTTATCGTACCAGGCAATTAACTTAACGAAGTTTTCATCCAACGCAATACCGGCATCGGCATCGAAATTGGAGGTACAGGCTTCACCTCTAAAATCAGTCGAAACGACTTTTTCTTCGGTATAGGCCAGCACTCCTTTCATCGAGCCCTCGGAGGCTTCCTTCATCGCCGCACAGATGTCCGCATAACTGGCTGAATTTTCCAGTTCCACGGTCAGGTCGATCACAGAGACATTGGAGGTGGGAACGCGAAACGCCATACCAGTCAGCTTTCCATTCAATTCGGGTAATACGACGCCCACTGCCCTGGCAGCACCGGTGGATGAAGGAATGATGTTTTCCAGAATACCTCGCCCGCCACGCCAATCCTTCATCGATGGCCCATCGACGGTCTTCTGCGTGGCGGTAGTAGCGTGAACCGTCGTCATCAAGCCACGTTTCAGGCCAAATTTATCATTGATCACCTTCGCAACCGGTGCCAGGCAATTGGTGGTGCAGGATGCATTCGAGATAATAGCTTCGCCCGCATATTTGTGGTCGTTGACACCGAATACGAACATTGGCGTGGTATCTTTTGACGGCGCAGACATGATGACTTTTTTAGCGCCAGCATCGATATGCTTTTGGGCAGTTTCTTTGGTCAAAAATAATCCGGTAGCCTCGACCACCACATCGACATCGATTGCATCCCATTTCAGTTCAGCCGGGTCGCGTTCTGCGCTAAGTCGAATGCTAATGCCATTGACGATCAGCTTGTCGCCATCCACCTGGATATCACCTTTGAAGCGCCCGTGCACAGAATCGTGTTTGAGCATATAGGCCAGGTACTCGGGTTCCAGCAGGTCGTTGATACCCACTACTGTGACGTCGTCAAAATTCTGCGCCGCACGAAATACCATGCGCCCTATACGACCAAAACCGTTAATACCAACTCGAATTGCCATACTTGAATCTCCTATATTGAAATAAAAAAAATTTAATAGAGTCTAAGTCCAATAGTACTTAATTTAAGTCCGTCATTTCCGTGAAGGTGGAAATCTGTTGGGACTGGAAAGCGAATTTTATAAGATTCCCGTTTTCACGGAAATGACGAATATTAGGTTTCGAGCATTAAATCAGGGTCTTTCGGCATCTAGTCCGTATGACCGCAAAGTTTACAACCACATTTTATCCCAGGCGAGTCGATTGAAATCTATTGCTCGTCCGGTTCAATCAATTTTAGTACCGCCTCGACCACTTTTTCGACGGTGAATCCGAAATAGGCAAACAGATCTTTGGCGGGAGCAGACTCGCCAAAGGTATCTATGCCTATTACTGTCCCGTCAAGGCCTACATACTTGTACCAGCCACCGCTCACGGCAGCTTCTACCGCGACTCGAGCGGTAACGCCGGGAGGCAATATCGACTCGCGGTATTCCTCAGGCTGGTCATCAAACACCGTAGTGCTGGGCATAGATACTACACGTATATTTTTATCCGCCAGGGCCTCTGATTCTGCTGCGCCAACAGCCAGCTCGACTTCTGAGCCCGTCGATATGATGATTGCATCGGGCGTGCCTTCGCAATCGCGCAACACGTAACCGCCTTTCGAAATAGCCACGATTTGCTCGGGGCTGCGTGTCTGGTGTGCCAGATTCTGGCGTGAAAACACCAGGCAGGTCGGTCCGTCTCGATGTTCGATGGCCGCTTTCCAGCTGACGGCCGATTCAACCGCATCGCAGGGGCGCCAAACCTGCATGTGTGGAATCATTCTCAGCGTTGGTAATTGCTCCACTGCCTGGTGCGTAGGCCCATCTTCTCCAAGTCCAATTGAATCATGGGTATACACGAAAATACTCTGAATTTTCATCAACGCCGCCATGCGCAGAGCATTACGAGCGTATTCGGAAAACATCAGGAACGTGGCACCAAAGGGTATAAAGCCGCCATGCAGAACAATGCCGTTTAACATCGCCGACA
The DNA here is from genome assembly GCA_022566015.1 of Pseudomonadota bacterium. Lineage (GTDB taxonomy): Bacteria > Pseudomonadota > Gammaproteobacteria. The sequence continues at coordinate 4,829 of JADFJT010000001.1, forward strand.
TACCGAATTCGCGCACCCCATAGTTGATATAATTGCTTGCGGGGGATTCGTTGCGCATCGGTTTATGGCCCGACCATTCGGTTAAATTGGAGCATCCCAGATCTGCCGAACCACCAAACAATTCGGGCAACAACGTCGAATAGGTTTCGATCGAGGCCAATGAAGCCTTCCGACTAGGTTTGGATTCTGCAGCGGCATCGACTTCGTTGATAAAGGCTTCGGATGCTTCCACCCAGTTCTCTGGCAATTCCCGATTGATACGGCGCTCAAACTCGGTCGCAAGTTCTGGATATTCGTTGCGGTATGTTTCAAATCGCTGTTTCCAGGCGTCTTCTTCGGTCTGGCCTTTTTTGCTATGATTCCAGCCGGCGTACACTTCTTCTGGCACCACAAATGGCTCGTGCTCCCAGCCAAGCTCTACACGTGCCAGCGCTATCTCTTCGTCGCCCAGAGGCGCGCCATGGCAGCCATGGCCTCCGGCTTTATTTGGTGCTCCGTAACCGATCACGGTTTTACAGCATATAATCGATGGTTTCGCACTGATCGCGCGAGCGGCTTCAATCGCGATCAAGATTTCATCGGCATTATGCCCATCCACTTCGACCACGTGCCAGCCGTAGGCCTCGAACCTTTTAGGCGTATCGTCCAGGAACCAGTTTTCGACTCTTCCATCGATGGAAATACCATTATCGTCCCAAAAAGCAATTAATTTGCCCAGCCCCAGTGTCCCTGCGAGCGAGCTGGCTTCATGGGAAATACCCTCCATCAGGCAGCCATCACCCATAAATACATAGGTGTTATGATCGACAACTATATGGTTTTCACGATTAAATTCGGCTGCCAGTGCGCGTTCTGCTATCGCCATACCGACCGCGTTGGAAATACCCTGGCCCAGGGGCCCAGTAGTGGTTTCGATACCTGGCGCATAGCCATATTCAGGATGTCCAGGCGTCTTAGAATGCAATTGGCGAAAATTCTTTAAATCCTCTATCGATACTTCATAACCGCATAAATGCAATAGCGAATAAATCAACATCGAGCCATGCCCGTTAGACAGGACAAAACGATCACGGTTAACCCACTTTGGATTGAGAGGATTGTGGCGCATAAAGTCGTTGAACAGAACTTCGGCAATATCAGCCATGCCCATAGGAGCACCAGGATGCCCAGAATTGGCTTTTTGAACGGCATCCATACTTAACGCTCGAATGGCATTGGCGAGCGTTTTGCGTGAAGACATAATTTACTCCCGGGGACTTTAAATTCAACTATAGCCGGTAAGCTAATGCAAATAACTGGAGGGACCTGGCTCCACTGGCCGGGAATTTTAGCGGGCGAAATACCACTTTCTTCCGACCGGCCCCGACAAGGCGCGATATTCTCTCGCAAATGTTAATCGACGGCAACATATAATATTTTTTATACTTATTAGGCATGTTTATACAGTTACGATATACCTTCGTCTTTAAGACATTTTCGTACCGATTATTAGAACCTAAATGTTTTAACTTTTATCCCAATAATTCGGTGGATTGAATTCCCACCGCGCATACTTTCTGCGCTTGTGTTTTAACCTACTAGCCACTATATTGTGGCGGTTTTCTCAACCTTCGAGGATTGATTCATGGCTTCATCTTTCATCTTCACTTCTGAATCTGTCTCCGAAGGGCATCCCGATAAAGTTGCCGATCAAATCTCCGACGCTATTCTCGATGCGCTGCTCAAGCAGGACAAGCATTCGCGTGTTGCCTGTGAAACCCTTGTAAAAACTGGCATGGTTATGTTGGCGGGTGAAATCACCACCAAGGCATGGGTCGATATGGATCAATTGGTACGTAAAACTGTAATCGACATCGGATACGACAACCCCGAATGCGGATTTGACGGTAACACCTGCGCTGTCCTCACCGGCATCGGCAAGCAGTCGACCGATATTGCGATGGGGGTCGATGAATCATCCGATCATGAGCAGGGCGCCGGGGATCAGGGGTTGATGTTTGGTTATGCCAGCAATGATACCGACGTATTAATGCCTGCACCCATTACCTATGCCCACCGACTGGTACGCCGCCAGGCCGAAGTGAGAAAATCTGGTGAATTACCCTGGCTTCAGCCCGACGCCAAAAGTCAAATTACCTTTCAATACGAAGACCACAAACCGGTAGGTATCGAAGCCGTAGTGCTATCGACACAGCATTCTGCCGATATCGATCTCGCCACGCTGCGCGAAGCCGTGATCGAAACGATATTAAAACCAGTTTTACCGCATGAATGGCTTTCAAAATGCAAGGCCGAGAATATCCATATTAACCCGACCGGCCGTTTCGTGATTGGCGGCCCAGTGGGCGATGCCGGCTTAACCGGTCGCAAAATCATTGTCGACACCTACGGTGGCATGGCCAGGCACGGGGGCGGCGCGTTTTCTGGGAAAGATCCTTCCAAGGTCGATCGTTCGGCTGCCTACGCTGCACGCTACGTAGCGAAAAATATTGTCGCCGCTGGCATCGCTGATCGTTGTGAGATTCAGGTTTCCTATGCGATTGGCGTGGCAGATCCGACTTCGATTAGCGTCGAGACTTTTGGGACCGGCCAAATTGACGATGATCGCATCATCAAACTGATACGCGAGCATTTCGATTTACGACCCAAAGGATTGATCACGATGCTGGACCTGCTCCGGCCTATTTATCAACAAACCGCCGCCTACGGTCACCTGGGACGCGATGATATTGAATTGAGCTGGGAAAAAACTGACAAGGCCGACTTGTTGAAGTCCGAAGCCGGGCTGTAATCCGTTCATCAAAGGATCCGAGGGGCGCTGCGACAGACTTTCTGCCAGGCTCGAATCCTTATCATCATCCAACTGCGCTCATAAATAGATACAGGTTTATTTATGAATACTACTGTAGAAAACAATCCGATTCAGGATCATCTAGTAGCCGATATTTCGCTCGCCCCCTGGGGCCGCAAGGAAATTGCGATTGCCGAAACCGAAATGCCCGGCCTGGTTTCGCTACGTGGAAAATATGCTACGGAACAACCTTTAAAAGGCGCTCGTATTGCAGGCTCTTTGCACATGACTGTCCAGACTGCGGTCTTAATTGAAACCCTGGTTGCGCTCGGTGCCGAGGTGCGTTGGGTATCCTGCAATATTTTTTCGACCCAGGATCACGCTGCGGCGGCGATTGCCGAATCTGGCATACCCGTATTTGCTTTCAAAGGCGAGTCATTGGAAGAGTACTGGGATTTCACCCATCGCCTGATGGAATGGCACGATGGCGGCACACCGAACATGATCCTCGACGATGGTGGTGATGCGACCATGCTGGTTATTCTCGGTAGCAAGGCCGAAAAGGATATCTCAGTACTCGACAATCCTGGCAGTGAAGAAGAAGTGATAATGTATGCGGCGATTCGTAAAAAAGTCTCCGACTCACCCAAGTGGTACTCGTCAATCCTGAACAATATTCGCGGCGTAACCGAAGAGACGACAACCGGCGTTCATCGGCTTTATCAAATGCAGGAGAAGGGAGAAATGCCCTTCCCCGCGTTTAATGTCAACGATTCGGTCACCAAGTCCAAATTCGACAATCTTTACGGTTGTCGGGAATCGTTAGTCGATGGCATCAAGCGTGCAACCGATGTGATGATAGCTGGTAAGGTCGCATTGGTACTCGGTTATGGCGATGTCGGCAAAGGCTGCGCGCAGTCGCTCAAAGGGCTCGGTGCCACGGTGATGATCACCGAAATAGACCCGATTTGTGCACTGCAGGCGACGATGGAAGGCTTTCGCGTGGTGACTATGGATGATGCCTGCAAAGAGGCCGATATCTTCGTCTCTAGCACGGGTAATTTTAACGTCATCCGACACGATCATATGTTGCAGATGAAGGATCAGGCGATAGTTTGCAACATCGGTCACTTCGACAATGAAATCGAAGTCGCGGCGCTCAGACAATACGAATGGGAAAACATCAAACCCCAGGTCGATCACATCATCTTCCCCGATGGCAAGCGCATCATCCTGCTGGCCGAGGGTCGCCTGGTCAATCTAGGATGTGCAACCGGACATCCGAGTTTCGTGATGTCTAATTCTTTTACCAACCAGACGCTGGCGCAGATGGAAATCTACTGCAACCCCGGTAAGTATGGCAACGAAGTTTATACCTTACCCAAACACCTGGACGAAGAAGTGGCGCGCCTGCACCTGGCTAAAGTGGGCGTAAACTTGACTCGACTGAGTGAAGAGCAGGCAGATTATATCGGTGTCAAGGTCGAAGGCCCTTATAAACCTGAGCATTATCGATACTAAATCAGGCCATCCAGACCAGGTGGGCGATTTTCGCCATGCGACTTTCTCGCATTTACGTGGCACAACCACTAACGCCTGGCAATAGCCTCCAGCTCGACCCTGCCGCCAACCACTATGTGCAACACGTACTACGCCTGAAAGCTGGCGCAGAAATTGTACTGTTTAACGCCGATGACTGTTACGACTATGTGTCACTATTGTCGTTCCGGGGCAAACAGGCTATAGCCTCGATTCAGTCTCGCGTCTTATCCGATACCGAATCGAGCCTGACTAGTGAAATTATCCAGGGCTTAAGCCGCAATGACCACATGGAATGGATAGTTCAGAAAAACACCGAGTTGGGAGTCAGTCGAATTTTCGTATTTAATGCCGAGCATACGCAAATTCCACTCAAACCGGCGCAGCTCGAAAAAAGGCTGGCGCACTGGCGCGCAGTCGCGATTAATGCCTGCGAACAATGTGGACGCCATCGCCCGCCTGATATCAACTTCGACAAGAATTTACCTGAGATCCTAAACCAGTCGATTCAACGCGAAACCAAATTACTACTAGACTTCGATGGCGTTAGATTGAATTCGTTACTGACGCCCGTATCAACTAGCCAGCAAGTTTCGATTTTGGTGGGCCCCGAAGGTGGGTTATCAAATGTGGAAATACAGGCCGCAAAAGCGGCTGGTTTCGTATCGGTAAGACTTGGACCGCGGGTATTACGGACTGAAACTGCGGCGGTATCTGCGCTCGCTATCGTGCAATCTTTATGGGGGGATGTTTAAGGCTTAAGATCATCTGTCTCGGGAAGCGCTGTTATAAGGCAAGCAATTCTTAGCTCTTAATCTGATCGATTTTTTCACGGTCATATTCGGTCTTTAATTTTTCTATTATCCGATCCAGATCAGGAATTACGCGCGCGCGGTCGTCTTCATCAACTCTGGAAAGCAAATACTCACCCAATCCATCGTCGGTTCCTGCCTCCATTTCGTCTATTTCGGCAAGATAGGCCCTGGGTATATCCTGAATGTGTATGCCCAGATAGGGCAAATCAGGATCTTTTTCAGGGTTGTAAATAATTCCAATTCGAGAGCGGGAGCCGATGTGCACCGAATCAATCGCGCACATTTCCTCTACCGACACTACCGGTATATAGACCCCACGCCACATTACGACACCCAGAAACCAGTCGCTCGTGTCGGGCACGCTCATGGGCGTCGAATAACCGATTATCTCTGCAACCGCTGAGTTTGGAATAACAAGATTGATAGACGATAATGGCATCAACATGCAACGTATTGACTTATTAACCGGGTCATTCATTGCTTAATCTGCTGAACATTATGCATTCGTTAACTCCTACTGGGTTTCTGTTTACTTTAAGACGAATCATAATGTGACTCGAAGTATTGGCTCAGGCCTTAATCAGCGCTCCCCTAGTGCGAGTTGTATATTTTCAATCAATTCCTCTTCCAGGTAGGGCTTGCCCATGTAATTTGTCACCCCTATTTGAAGCGCCCTATCACGATGCTTCTCTCCGGTTCTGGAAGTGATCATGATGATCGGAATTTTCGAGTAAGCCGCTTCGTTTTGCATGTGTGTGGCCAACTCAAAACCATCCATACGCGGCATTTCTATATCGAGCAACATCACATCAGGATTTACTTCTTCCAACTGTGCAAGCGCATCGACACCGTCTTTAGCAGTCACCACCCGATAATTATGCCGGGTCAATAGTTTGCTCGCGACACGTCGCATCGTTATCGAATCGTCGACTACCATCACGGTATTTCGCGCGCGTTCCTTCGTGCCGGTATCATCGTCGGATTTACCGCCATAGCCGATTTTCACTGAACTGCCAGTTCCCTGGCGTGCCAGACCTATGACATCCAGAATTAATACAACGCTACCGTCGGCGAGTATGCTGGCGCCCGACAGGCCCTTGACCTGACTCAGTTGTTTGCCCAAAGACTTGGTTACGACTTCGCGGTTACCCATTAATTCGTCCACGTGCAAGGCAACGCGAGCATCGCCAGATCGACTCAATATGATCGGTTGCTTGAGCTGTCCATCCGTGGCATCGATGTGCTCTCCTGCATCTACCAATTTGGACAGGTAATTCAGCGAAAATTTCTGTCCTGCGTATTCGAGTTCTGGTTGTTCGCTCTGATACAACTCAATCAGTTTGGAGGTTTCTAGGCGCGTGATGCCTTCAATATTATTGAGCGGAATTGCATAGGTCTCCTCACCTGCCCGCACCAGAACAGCCTGATGAATGGACAGGGTGAATGGCAGCCTGGCTATAAACGCAGACCCCTGGGGGCTAGTCTCAATGGCCAGCGTACCCCCTAGTTGTTTAATCTCGATATCGACCACATCCATCCCGATACCCCGACCAGACATCTGAGTGATGTGTTCAGCGGTACTGAATCCCGGCTCTAGAATATACTGCACCAGATCGCTGTCAGATACATTGTGGTCATATTCAAGTAAACCAAGTTGCAGCGCTCGACTACGTACCTTGTCGAGATTGATACCAGCCCCGTCGTCGCTCACCTTGATGACGATATCGGAGCCATCACGACTTATATCGATGGATATCCTGCCGATTTCTGGCTTTCCATTTTTAACTCGATCTACCGGTTTTTCGATGCCATGCGAGATCGCATTGCGAATGATATGCTCCAGTGGCGCAACCATTCGGTCGAGCACTTTATTATCAATTTCATTATCCTCACCGGTTATCACCAACTCGGCTTTCTTGCCCAGTTCCTGGCTACCCTGGCGCACCAAACGACGCAAACGAGTGAGCAGGCCTGAAAATTTGACCATGCGGCTCTTGATCAAACCATCTTGCAAATCGGTATTTACGCGTGACTGTTGCAACAATAAAGTTTCTGAATCCTTGACCTGTTCACCCAGCATTGCCTGCAAGCTAGACAGATCATTGACACTTTCACTAAGAGACCGTGATAACTCCTGAATCATGGTATAGCGATCCATCTCCAGCGGGTCAAAATCAGCGCTTTTTTCTGCACTGATCCTGTGGCTGAAATGTATTTGTGCATCGGTTTCGGTTTCAAGATTGCGCAACTGATTTTTTAGTCGTGTGATAGTCTGCCCCAGTTCGCCGAGATGCGAACCCAGCCCCGCAACCTGCTGCTCCATTCGAGCCCGATAAATACTCACTTCGCCAGCCGAATTAACCAGATTGTCGAGCAGGTCAGATCTAACTCGAATCACTTCCTGGGCTGATCGACTGGCACCACTGTTGGGTTGATGACCGAGATTTTCCAGCACGATATCGAAATTTTCACTATCCAGATTCGATTCATTTTCTAACGCCGGTTGAGGATGATCTTCACCAATACCTGATCGTACTGCTTTCAGTAGCGCTATCTGATCTGCCGATTCAGTCATTGGAAGCTCTTTCTGAGCCTCTAGTACCTGCCTGTGAAGTAAGTCGAAACTATTTTTTAACAACTCAATTAAATCACTGTTCTTCTCTATTCGCGCATCGATAACCGCAATAAAAACAGATTCAATCTCATGGCTTAAATCGGCAATTTCCCTTAGCTCAGCCATTTTTGCGCCCCCCTTCAGAGTATGCAGATATCGCTGCAACTCCATGACTGCGGTAAAGTCATGGGCACCATTTTTGCCGGCCTGTTGATCAGCCCAACGATGAAGCGTGTGGTCACTCATTTCAAGCAATTCATTTGCTTCATCGATAAAAATAGCTAAAAGTTCATTGTCCTGCTCCTGATCGGGAGCTTCATTCATTAGTGTTAGAGTATCGACAAATTCTCCGGCTGGTTGATCTGAATCATCGGTTATTTCTACCGTGTGTTCCTCCAGATCCTCGGCCAGTGCCAGGAAACTAATCTTTAAATCTTCTGGGATATCGGGTAAACGGCGGGTTTCAACGAGTTCGCTGGTCATAGACTGTAGGGCCTGGTAGCCCTGACGAAAGAGTGTAACAATTTCGTTATCTAGCGCCACCGATTGTGCGAGTGCAAATTTGACTGACTTTTCCATCATTCCGGCAAGCAGTCCTATACTACCAATATCGGCAGTGCGAGATGCGCCGTGAATAGTATGCAAAGCTCGATAAATAGCTTCCCCTGGTATCAGTTCGCGTCTCTTTTCGGCCTGCTCAAGGGCGATATTTACTATGCTTAGGTGCTGTTCGACCTCTTGCTGATAAATGGTCAGCAATTCCGGATCGAACGACAGGCCGGTTGGTTCGGCTGGCTCTTGAATGTTGGGCGTGTTGGCCTCTACCTCTTCTCCAGGCACTGGATCCTCTTTCGTCGGTACGAAAGGGTCAGGGGGGGACTCCTCTACTTCGGCTTCAGCGCCTGGCACACTTTCTTCTGAAGTTTCGCTATCCAGGGCCTCGGGTTCTATCAACTCGATATCTTCTATTTTAGTGGCCGGACCGTCGGTAATCCGCTCGTAATCAGCCTCGGATACCACGTCTAATTGTCGTGTATGCTCGCTCAATACCTTCTCGGCCTTAAATTCGGCCAGGGCTCTAGCCAGGCCACGCAAATAGGGAATATCAAGCGTCGGTGGCCGGTTGCTTTTTAACTCTTCGACCAGTTCAGTCATAGCGCCTGCGGACTGCCCCACCGCGTCGATGACCTCAGTTTCTGGTAATACCGTTTTATCGATTACCCGATTCAGTAGTTGCTCGTATTCCCAGGCAAATTCTGCAATCTTTAACGCACCTACCAGACGCCCACTACCCTTGATGGTGTGAAACGCGCGGCGAATATTAATGATTGCATTGTCATCTTCCGGATGCAATAACCAGTCCTGTTGCAGGCGACCGATATTTTCTGCTTCTTCTTCTGCCTCTTCCAGATAAATTTCCAGTATCTCGGGATCAGTGTCCAGATCTACCACTGGCAATGCTTCGTCGACTGGAACGACGTCTATCGATTTACTCTTTATATCTTCAGTCGCGCTATCCGGCGCAGGCTGATCCTCACTAGCGGATTCAGCCACGGCCTGGTCTGCTGCCGTGTGCTCCGGTGTCTGTTCAATATCAACCCGCTCGTCACCTGGTAATGCCTCCAGCTTCTGTTCTGCAGGCTCGGATAATTGGGACTCAATCCCAGACTCAACGGTTAGCTCCGCCGCTATTATCGGATCAGACTCGATCGAATCTACGACTACTGCGTCCAACTCAATATCTGAAACATCGTCAATTTCAAGTGCAGCTTCCTCAAATTGACCCGTTAGTATTGCGCCCTCCCCTGTTTGATCATCTACTGTCTGATCAGCTACTATGACCAGTTCTTCCCCTGCGGAAACATCGCTGGAGGGAGTTACCTTCGAGAGCAACAACTTAATCTGCACATCGGCAAAATCTAGAATATTATTGGCGTCGCTACGATGCTCGCCCAGGGCTTCCAGATAGTATTCGAGACTCGCAACTACCTGTGACAATGAATCGAGGCGATCCGCATCCATGAATTCAACAATATCGTGTTCCTTCAGATACCGAACCAACCCATCGACCACCGCCACCGCACGTTGTTGATTGAGTAATACAAGTGCCCCTTTCAACTCTTCCAGCAGGGTGACGCATAAATCAATATTTTCAGAACGCGTTGGATCCTTGATAAAATCCAGGATAGCACTTTTGGTTTTCTGGATATCATCCAGCGCAGCCGTGACGACCGCAGCCAATACATTATCGAGTTCGAAATCTTTGGATATTTCCGCCTCAGAGCGCTCATCTCCTTCATTAACGAACTGGCGTTTATGCATTTGATCCAGAGCCAGTTCAACCTGGATTAATTCTTCCGCCATCGAAATTAATTTCTCTTCACTCGGCAGCACGGTACCACCCATTATTTCTTTAACTACCGCTATTTGAGTAACGATCACCTGGCGTTGTTGCCCCAGCCCTATCATCGCCAGGGTATCGGAAATAATATGTAGCTCCTGCGGGATATCCTGAAGCAAGTCGACATTGCCCAGATCACCATTGACATAAACTTCAAGCGTCGATTTCACAGTTTCAATATCGGCCTTCACCGCTTCTGCAACTGTTTTAAGTAGCGCTTGATTAGGGCCGACGATATTATCGAGAACCTTGCTCCGTACTGCTTCACTGGGTAAAAACTGTTCTAGTCGGTAAGCTGTTTTTATCGCTTGAGCTTTGGGTCCATCACATTCTGGCTGCGCTATGTAATACAGAAAGTTCTTGATCAAATCGATGGGCTGTCTTTTCAATAATCCGCGCTCACCAATTATTAATATGACTCGAAACAGCGCATCTACTTTTCCCAGCAGACTCTTAATAGAGACGCCCAGTTCCAGATTTTGACGCGACACTGACTCAATCAGAGCACCGACTATCCACCAAATGCGCGCAACCTGTTCAGAAGCAGATCGCTCTTCGAGCGTTTCACAGACTTTCTCTAGCCGCATCAAGCTATCCTCTACCGACTTATCCCGAATCAGATTGAGCAGGGCTAGCTGGAATATCGGGCGTAGTTTCCGGGTCAATAATTTTGAGGTTTCATTACTCTGATCATCGATAGACGTGGTTTCACTTTCTTCCTGATGCATTGAAAGATCGGGCAGAAATAATAGCTTTTCTGAGAATAAATCCTCGTTTTTTACCGTTCGAATATCGTTCAGCAACGGCAATATTGCCATCGGTATATCCCTGTGGCCAGACTGGATACGCTCGAGGTAGTCGGGCAGTTGCAAAATCGCACGCAACAATACTTCGATCGCCTGATTCTCATTTCCATTCTTGCTTTCGCTGATAAAATCACAGAGCGAAACCATTTCTTCGGTCAGCATGGCTGAACCATATTGTTCAATCATGGTCAAAACACCCTGTATTACTGCTAGCCGTTCCTTCACAGATTCGAGTAGTGTGCTGTCACCCTCTTCTATGTACAGCCTTAAATTGGTCTGAATTTCGGTCAAATTATCGTCGATAGATTTTTTAACCCACCCAAGAGCACTGTGTTTTATAGAAGTCGTTTGGGAGTTCATCTGACCGTTCGTAGCCTACTCACATTTGCTTTTTTAGGTTCAATTCGGTAGCGTCGAGTACCGCACTATCGGTCGCTCCGATACCGGGTAATTTAAATCCCGCGACTGACTTGTGCATGGCTTTAACCATTTTTGACAACTCGCCGATAGAATCGGAGGCCTGGCCAGATTCCTTTGATGTTTTCATCGTAATCTGCTGAATCACATCCATCGTTTCAGTAATTTTGACACTTTCTGCCGCCTGTAATTTAGTCGCATCCGATATCTCAAGTATGCGTTGCGCCAGATTCATCGAAACCTGCTCAATTTTATCCAGAGCGCTACCGGCATTTTCAGTTAATCTGGCACCCTTCACCACGTTTGCTGTACTTTGCTCCATCGAGGCGGTTGCTTCATTGGTATCCGCCTGAATCGTTTTTACCAGTGCCTCAATTTGTTTGGTCGCATCACCCGTACGTTCTGCAAGACGCTGTACTTCATCCGCAACCACGGCAAAACCCCGCCCGGCTTCTCCAGCCATCGATGCCTGAATAGCTGCATTCAATGCAAGAATATTGGTCTGATCCGATATCTCGGTAATCAGATTAACGATATCTCCGATTTCCTGCGAGCTTTCGCCCAGGCGCTTTATACGTTTGGATGTTTCCTGAATTTGACCGCGGATGGTTTCCATACCGGAAATAGCCTGCCGCACTGTCTCACCACCCTGATGTGCAATCCTGACCGATTTTCGAGCAACCTCGGCGGAATCCGCTGCTTTTTTGGATACATTCGACATGGATTCAGAAATTTGTGTAATGGTAGTACTAGCGCCCACAATTTCCCTGGCCTGTAAGACGCTTTCCTGCTCTAGTCGGGACGTTGCGCCTTGTGTGATACGAACTGCACCGCTCACCTGTACAGCGGTCTTGTTGATGGTGCCAACCAGCTCGCGCAGCGCATCGATAGAATAGTTAACCGAGTCTGCGATCGCGCCAGTAATATCTTCGGTTACCGTAGTATGCGTCGATAGATCGCCATCAGCAAGATTAGTCATTTCGTCCAGCAGGCGTAATATCGCTCGCTGGTTCCTGTCATTCTGGTCCTGTGATTCGATCAGTTGAAGCTGGGATTGACGCACCTGAATGAGCGCCAGAAATAGCATCATTAGCAACGCCAGGAAACCTAATCCGTAGCCTGATATTCTCAGAAATTGCAATTTATCATTCTCGGACGTTATTTTTACACGCATACCCACCGATGCAGCCAGCAGATCAGGCCCCAAAGACTGCAGTTTGAATGCAGCCTCGTGCGCGTTGGAAACGGATTTCACGCTATCGAGGACTTGTTTGAGATTTCTTTTCACTACCGAAAATAGATCAGCAAACTGTACTAACTTGCCGACTATCAAATTGCCTGTGAAGCGCTTTATGCCCAGCGAGGCGTCCCCTTCCAACATCGCGATCAGCTGTTTTTCTACTAGCCGCGCGTCTACCAATAATCGACCAGCCGCGGTTTTTACATTTCTACCATCGGTCACAATCTGATTCACGCTATTATCAATGACACCCAGTAATGCCAGCTGACTTGCGGCCAGGGCGATATTCCTTTGAGGTGCCGCACCCCGCACCAATGCCTTGACAACCTGATTTGATAATGATTCGAGTTCTGGCAACGACTCCTTTATTTGAGCAGCAGATTTGCCCACTGTTTCAATCGAATTGCGCGCGGCAATAATTATTTTTATATATTCATCATAAACAGTCCAGATATCGTTTAATCTGGCCAGCTCACCGGAAATATCTGCAGTAAATACCGAAGAGCTGTGCGCGCCAGACATTTTATCCAGCAATCCTAGTGTAGTAAGGTAACGATTTTGATGCGTTGCAAGAGACTCAAAAGCCTTAGAATCTCCAGTCATCGCCCCAGACGCACTCAGCAAAATTTGCTGAGATATAACTTGACTATCGGAGGAAAAACCGATCAGCGATTCATGGTGATTGGTGTGTCTGGCCGCGAGGCTAAACATAATGACCATAAGCACGATAGATGTCACCAAAGCGCCACCGAAAAAAATAATTCTCTTATCGATCGACTTGCCCGCTCTTGATACGCCTACTTTCTTACCCTTCTCCCGGGGTATCATTTTTTTCAATTTATCTAACAATTCCATCGGTTTCTCGCCTGCCCACTAAATTTCATCCTATACGACCCGAAAAAACCGTTCGGTTTTAACCAGCTTTTCAACACTGAAAATATTCCATCGGCGTACCTGATCAACAAATAGGCCAGACAGGTATTCCTTGATCGGCCCGGTTTCGGGATCTAACTTGTCCTGGCGTTCATCGTGTTTGAATCGTCTCAAACCGAATACTTCCTCTACCAGTAAAGCTGCAAGCAGGCCTGACTGGTTAATCACCAGAATTCGACTATCTTTATTAAGCTTTGTTGCGCCGCCAAATAGATAGGATTTCATGTCCAGCACCGGCATCAGGGCGCCCCGAATATTTGCCAAGCCCTTAATCCAGGGTTTAACTCCCGGCACCCGAATAGTTTGTGGCGGCGGTAGAATTTCGCTCACTTCGTCCATTTTTGCCAGTAACGGAATACCATTAATTTTGAATCCTATTCCTATCCAGTCATTGACTACATCCTTTACTACCGGCAGTCCGCTCGAATTTTTTCGACAACGCGCATCCAGCGACTCCAATATCTGGAATGGTGAAGTGATCGCCACGGCTTATTCAAGCACCTTGTTTATTCTCTCCAATAATTCTGCTTCGTTGATGGGTTTGACGATATAGTCCTTTGCGCCCTGCCGCACTCCCCAGATTTTGTCGGTTTCCTGATCTTTGGTGGTAAGAATAATCACTGGAATCGACGCAGTTTCGGGGTTCCGACTCAAGTCCCGGGTTGCCTGAAAACCATTTTTTCCCGGCATCACCACATCCATCAGGATGCAATCCGGCTTCATTTCGAGCGCTTTCGCTATGCCTTCATCACCATCGGTGGCTACCGAAACATCCATTCCATTTTTTTCCAGTATCGTCCTGAAAACATGAACTTCGGTCGGGGAATCATCGATGATAAGAATATGTGTCATATAGGTGTCACCTCAATAGGTAGTTGATGCTCCAATATCGTACTATTCCCGACCCACATAGGCGGTAATTGCATTAATCAAATCCTCCTTGGAAAAGGGTTTGGTCAGGTATTTTTCCGAGCCGACTATACGTCCACGTGCCCGATCAAAAATGCTATCTTTACTTGAAAGCATAATTACTGGAGTAGATTTAAAGGCCTGGTTGTTTTTTATCAAAGCGCAGGTTTGATATCCGTCAAGCCGCGGCATCATGATATCGACGAAGATAATATCCGGTTTACTCACTGTAATTTTCGCCAGGGCCTCAAAACCATCGACTGCAGTAACAACTTCACACCCCACTTTTCTCAGCAGGGTCTCGGCACTCCGACGAATAGTTTTACTATCATCAATTACCATTACCTTAACATTTAAGGCCGCCAGGTCTTGCTCACCATCTACTTGTTGAGACTCGTCGTTCACATCTCCCCCAGGGGTTACTATCAGGTTTGAGCCGGCAATTATTCAGTAGATTATAGTAGTTTTCTCAAGTAAAACCAGTGATTTATTTAAACTAACTGATGTAAATTCTACGTTATAATGAGCGCCTCTTAATGGTTTGAAAATCTATTTCAAACTCTTTTAAGTATAGCAAAAGAATCACCAACAGCATCGTTAATTGGACTACCGGCACAGGGTAATAACGAACAATTAATTTTTCACTATGGCTGGGATAAATCACCATATTTGGGTAATATTATTGTCCAGACCATACCTTTTCGCACAATCATGAAATTGCTAACCATGTCAATCGCCTCCCACCTGTCAAGCGCTCGATGACCAACAGGAACCTCGGCATCGTGATGGATCCGATCGAATCCATTAAACCCTGGAAGGATTCAAGCTTTGCGATGTTACTCGAAGCACAAAAGCGAGGCTGGAAAATCTTTTACATGGGCCTCGACGATTTATATATGGACGGCGGCGTCAGCTATGCACGTTACCAGACGCTGCAATTGCAAGATGATAACGAAGACTGGTTCGAAAAAAACGAAACAGGCGTCTGTCGACTCGATGAGCTTGACGTGATACTAATGCGAAAAGATCCGCCGTTCGATCAGGAATATATCTACGCGACTTACCTACTGGAGCAGGCTGAGGAAAATGGTGTGCTGGTGGTAAATAAACCATCAAGCCTGCGCGATTGTAACGAAAAACTCTATACGCGTGTTTTCCCGCAGTGTTGTGTGGAAGCTCGTGTGAGCAGGAATCCGCAGATTTTACTCGAATTTATCAAACGGCACCGAGACGTGATCGTCAAACCGCTCGACGGCATGGGTGGCGCATCGATTTTTCGGGTAAAGCCAGGCGATACCAATACTAACGTTATCCTTGAGACCGTGACACGAAACGGAACATCACAAACAATGGTACAACGATATATCCCTGAAATTAGTCAGGGCGACAAGCGAATATTATTGATTAACGGTGAGGCAGTGCCCTACGCCCTGGCGCGCGTGCCCGCCGAAGGCGAGAATAGAGGCAATATCGCCGCTGGAGCCAGCACGCGAGGCCAAACCCTGACCGAAAGAGATCGGTGGCTTTGCGAGCAAATTGGCCCCGCACTGATCGAAAAGGGTCTGATTTTTGTTGGACTCGACGTGATCGGAGACTACGTCACCGAAATCAATGTCACCAGCCCCACCTGTATTCGCGAACTAGACAAGGCATTCGACCTGAATATCAGCGCAGATCTATTCGATTGTATAGACCAGCTCATCCACCACTAACAGTAGCACTAATGGCCATAGGCTTTTTGCTCGCAGGCTGCGAGAAAAGGGCTCACCTGGTCGAACAACGCCTGCTGCAGTTTGGCACTATCATCGATATTACGCTGATCCACACCGATCTGGATAAAGCCGAACGGGCGTTAAGCGATATCGAGCAACAACTGACTATTTATCGCAATCAGTGGCACGCCTGGGAAGACAGCGAATTGACTCGATTTAACCAGCGCCTGGCAAATTCAGAAAGCACCGACATACCTGCCTCTTTGACCGAGTTGATTCGCCTGAGCCAGTTATACTACGAGCGTTCCCAGCATTTATTCAACCCTGCGATCGGTAAGCTGATCGCTGCATACGGGTTCCACGCCTCGTCGGTCCCAGACGAAGCGTTAATAAAAACCCTGCGCGAGGATATCCCAATTATGCCCGACCTGGTGATTCGAGGCGGACAGGCGCAAAGCTTTAATCCCAACTTGCGACTAGATTTTGGTGGCATCGCCAAAGGCTATGCGGTCGCACTGATCAGCGAATTCCTGCAACAACAGGGTTTCAAGCACTTTGTCATCAATGCCGGTGGCGACATTAAGTTATCGGGTGACAAAATGGGGAAGAAATGGCGCATCGCAATACAAGATCCCTTTAAGCCAGGTGCAATCGCGAGCATCAACCTGAGTGGCGAACAGGCTCTATTCACTTCGGGTAACTACCAACGCTATTATCGACAGGGCGACAACATTATTCACCATATCATCGACCCACGTACGGGTAAGCCTTCTGCTCGCATCAGTTCGGCCACTGTATTGGCTTACGACCCAGTGCTCGCCGATGTGGCGGCCACCAGCCTGATGATCGATGGTATCGAAAACCACCGCTCGCTTGCCAGATCCCTGGGAATTAGTGATTATTTAATCGTGACCGATGACCAGCAAATTCTAGTCACCGAATCGTTTGCGAACAAAATAGAATGGGCCTCGGATTTGCCAGTTTCTATTGTCGATTAAATCACCCAATAATATAGCAACGCGGCTGGTCGAATAATTTCGACCAATAAATATCCACACAGGCGCTAAATGCTAAAGTATTTCACATTGCCAAGGTAAATGGCTGGTGTAGCGTCAGCATTGTTGGCAATATAGCGGTCGATGGCTCAACAAGCGACACAACAGCTACAGCCCAGGGTTAGCGACAGCGACCGTTTGGGCTTTACACTGTTTCTCGCGCTGACAATCCATGCAATCGTAGTACTCGGTGTCGGATTCACCAGATCAGACAAACCCGATTCCAATGCTTTGCCTAGCCTGGAAATTATATTTTCAAATTCTTACACTCTCGAAGAAGTTAAAAACCCCGATTTTCTCGCCCAGGCCAATCAGCTAGGCGGCGGCAAAGCAGAGGAAAAGGCGCGGCCCAGCGCACCCGTTTCATCTAATACTCCAATTAGTCAAAGAGGCCTTTCCGACCAGGCCCGAGAACAGCTGCGAAAAACCCAGCTAGAGATTAACCAGCTCTATTTCATTTCCCAACTCGATTCACCCATAACAACCGATCAACAGATTCTAAACCGAAAGCAGGGAGCCGAAGCGCAGCAAAGCGGCGAGGTCGAGCAAAGAAGGAGTAAAATTGCGCGCTTACAGGCAGAAATCAGACAAATGGTGATCGATTATGCAAAACGTCCCAAATCAATTACGCTTACTGCAAGTACGAAAAAAGCGGTGGAAGCAAGTTATCTCGCATCCTGGGTGCGAAAAATTGAAAAAACCGGTAATTTGAACTATCCACAGGAAGCGAGGATCAAAAAATTAGACGGCCGACTACGCATGAACGTGAGACTTAATGCCGCAGGAGAGATACTCAGCGCAAAAGTGACTCTCTCTTCTGGCAACAATGTACTCGACCAGGCGGCGAAACGAATTCTCCACCTGGCCGAACCATTCGCACCATTTCCTGAAGAATTAAAGGAACGTACCGATCAAATAGTGATCATCAGAACCTGGGAGTTCAAAAGTAACCAACTAATTACCAATGGCGAGGTGATTTAAATGGCAGAAGAACAAAATAGTCTGGTACACAGATGCCTGATCGCAACACCTGCGATCAAGGATCCACTATTTGCTTCGAGCCTGATATATATGTGCGAGCACAGTGTAGATGGCAGTATGGGACTGGTGATCAACCATCAGACATCACAAAAATTGCGGGATATTTTTGATCAACTGGAGATCCATTGCGACGACGACGCGATCAACCAACAACCCGTTTATCTCGGGGGTCCGGTCCAGCTAGAACAGGGTTTTGTACTGCATTCTACTACCGGGGACTGGCAAAAAAGCTTAGAAGTATCATCGGGTATATATATCACTAGTTCGATAGATGTTTTGCAGGCGATAGCCGAAAACAAGGGTCCTGAGGACTACCTGGTCATACTCGGGTTTTCCGGATGGGCGTCTGGTCAGCTGGAATCTGAGTTGCAGCAAAATTCCTGGCTCACTTCGGCTTCGAGCACGGAGCTTCTGTTTCATCAAAATTCGGACGACAAATGGCAGATGGCATTCGACACTCTGGGCTTCGATATCAGCAAGCTGTCACCCGTGAGTGGGAATGCCTGATCAAAACATTGTTTCAGTCATCGGTTTCGACTTAGGTACTAGCTGGACGGGTGTTGCAGTCGGTCAAACTCTGACCGTCCGGGCCCGACCTCTGGCGGCTATCAAATCGATTAGACAAAGGCCTGACTGGCCTGCAATCACTCGGCTACTAGAACAATGGACGCCGCAAAAACTCATCGTGGGTCTACCCCACTCTGACTATGATAAAATTCAAATCATGGGCAACAAGGCCACCCGCTTTGCACGACAATTGCAGGGTCGGTACCATATTGAAACTGAGCTGATAGACGAGGGACTGACTACGCGGGAGGCCATTAACCTGACGGTCGAAAGTGGCCAACGCAAAAGTAAACCAGAAATCGACAGCCTCGCTGCGGTCTTAATCACCGAATCCTGGTTACGCGAATATCAACGACAAAAGTCATTTTTGCCGTCATCCGAATGTTTAGCCGAAAAATAATCCCCCCAACGGGGGCTTTGTGCCTGTTAGCGGGTAGATGCTCTGATAAATTTTGCTGAAGTGCTGAAAATTTTATGATATAAAGCGTCCCCAGTTGAATATCTGGAAAATCTGTGTCCATACCATCCGTCGGAATCTTAATAGAAAAGCTGACTCAAGCACTTAAACCCTATTTTTCACTCGATCAAAGCCCCGAAGAACAACCCATTATTGTCGGCATCGAAACCGGTGGCTTCTGGATTGCCGAAGCAATTCACCAAAGTATTGCACCAGATACTGACCTGGGCAGGCTGAATATATCATTCTACCGTGACGACTTTACTAAAAAAGGCTTGCATCCGACCGTAAATCCGTCAAGCCTGCCACCTAATATCGATGGGAAAACTGTGATTCTAATCGATGATGTATTGCATTCTGGGCGTACTATTCGAGCCGCAATGAACGAGATATTCGATTATGGTCGGCCGCTGCGCATAATCCTTGCAATTCTTATTGACCGCGGCGAAAGAGAAATCCCAATCCAGCCAGATATCGTAGGTGATACCATCCAACTGGAACCAGGCAACCACATTAAACTGGAAGGACCTGATCCGCTCCGGCTAACCATCAAATCATTAGCAGATCATGCCGACTAAAGGCATTCAGCTCGATGCCAATGGCAAACTACTGCACTTTCTCAGTATTGAAGGCCTAAATCAGCAAATACTCACCGAAATTCTCGATACTGCCGAATCTTTTACTTCTGTAACGGACCGTACCATCAAGAAAGTCCCCATATTGCGCGGCAAAACAGTCGCCAATTTATTTTTCGAGGCCAGCACCCGTACACGCTCGACTTTCGAACTGGCCGCACAGCGGCTATCGGCTGATATTTTGAGTCTCGATATGAGTACTTCGGCCACGGCTAAGGGCGAGACTATGCTCGACACGATCCGTAATCTGGAAGCGATGCAAATCGACATGTTTATTATCCGCCATCAAGACAGTGGCAGTGCTCACTTCTTTGCCCAACATGTTCGTCCCGGTGTCAGCGTTTTGAACGCCGGCGATGGCCAGCATGAGCACCCGACACAGGCGATGCTCGACATGTATACGATTCGCCATTACAAACAGGACTTTACGAATCTGCGAGTCGCTATCGTTGGCGATATCATGCATTCACGGGTGGCACGATCACAGATTCATGCGCTCAATCTACTCAACACTGCCGAGATCCGCGTGATTGCCCCAAGCACTTTGTTACCTGTAGATACTGAATCGCTCGGCGTACAAGTATACGATAATCTGGAACAGGGGTTGCTGGATATCGATGTGGTAATCATGTTGCGCCTGCAAAAAGAACGTATGCGCGGCGCCCTGTTACCGAGCGAAAAAGAATACTTCAATCTTTTTGGTCTAACCCAGGAACGACTGCGTCGAGCCAAACCCGATGCGATCGTGATGCATCCGGGACCCGCAAATCGCGGTGTAGAAATCGAGTCCAGCGTGATGGATGGTAATCAGTCGGTCATATTACAGCAGGTGAGTTTCGGTATTTCGGTGCGTATGGCAGTGATGTCGATGATCGTAGGCCAATCGGGCTTGCAGGCAAAAGCATGAACATCGCGATCAACAATGGGCTGCTGGTCGATCCAGCCGAATCGACCCAGCGCAAAACGGACATTTTCATCGAAGGCAACCTGGTGGTTGGAATAGACAAACCGCCTAAAAATTTTAAAGCCGATCAATCCATTGATGCCAGTGGTCATTGGGTTATGCCGGGCCTGGTCGACTGCCAGGCGCGTTTGCGCGAACCCGGACTCACACACAAGGGCACAATCGCATCTGAAACCCGCGCAGCAGTAGCCAACGGTATTACCACCGTGTGTATGCCCCCCGACACTCAACCTGTAATCGATAATTCGGCCGTGGTCGAATTGATACACCACAGTAATGCCAAGGCAGGTAACCGATGCCATATTTATACTATCGGCGCGCTCTCGCTCGGCCTGGAAGGTAAACACCTGGCCGATATGGCAGGCCTCAAAGCGAGCGCCTGTATCGCCTTAAGCAATGCCAGCCGCCCATTCCTCAATAATCTAGTTCAAAGCCGCGCCATGAAGTATGCGGCAGGGCAAAATATGCTGGTGATTATTCAACCCGGAGATGCCGACCTTTACGGCAACGGATGTGCGCACGAAAGTGCAATTTCAACGCGCCTCGGGTTACCCGCAATACCGGAAGCAGCAGAAACGGCTGCCCTCGCCAAGGATATAGAGCTAGTCGCCCAGACCGGCGCCAGGACCCATTTTGGACAATTATCCTGCGCGCGGTCGGTCGGTATGATCCGACAGGCAAAGGCCGACGGCTTACCTGTCACTGCCGACTGCGCAATGCACCAGCTGTTTCTCACCGATCACGATATTGGGGAGTTCGACACCAACAAACTGACTATTCCGCCGTTACGCAGTCAGTATGACCGACAGGCACTGCGTGAAGCCATAGTCGACGGTACCATAGACTGCATCTGCTCTGACCATCAGCCACATGAGGTAGACGCCAAATTACGCCCATTCCCATCGGCCGAAGCGGGCATCAGTACATTCGATACCTTGTTACCGTTGGCACTGCGACTGGTCGAGGAAAAATTACTGCCTCTACCACAATTGATAGCCAGGCTCAGCATCAATCCCGCACGCATATTGGGCATTCCAGCCGGTCGAATTGCCCGTGGCGAGCTGGCCGATATTATTATCGTCGATCCGGCCGCACACTGGATCTGTAAAGCAAGCGAATTTGTTTCCGAGGGTAAAAATACTGCCTTCGAAGGCTGGGATTTTAACGGGCGAGTGGTGACCACCATCGTCGCTGGACAAATCGTTTATTGATCAAGCTTCTTCCGATGGCAGCGTCAATTCTTCCAGACCGCCCAGCTTGTTTAGATTATGCCGGGTATCCAGTTTTTTCTGATCCCCGCCAAAATTAATTTTCCATTCCAGGTTAGTACTGGAGTCTGCATAAGCAAGTGCATTTTTTATGGTGATCTGGTCAGACTTATACAAATCATACAGAGACTGGTCAAAAGTCTGCATGCCCGTGGCGTCGCCTTTCTCCATAATTTCCTTAATTTCGTTAAATTTACCGTCACGCAGTAGTTCCGAGATATAGGGGGTATTCATCATCACTTCGACCGCGCAGGCGAGCTTACCCTTCATACCCGGCACCAGCCGCTGTGATATGACGGCTCGTAAATTTAAAGACAAATCCATTAAAAGTTGTTTACGCATATCGGATGGAAACATGTTCATCATGCGATCCATCGCCTGATTGGAATTGACCGCGTGCAGTGTAGTCAGGCACAGGTGGCCGGTATCGGCAAAATTAATCGCTGCCTTCATAGTTTCGGGATCGCGAGCCTCACCGATCATGATAACTTCCGGTGCCTCGCGCAACGCTTCGCGCAGCGCATTTTCGTAACTGAGCGTATCTATACCCACTTCGCGTTGTGAAATAACCGATTTGTCATGGCGAAATACGAATTCGATTGGATCCTCGATGGTTAAAATATGTCCACCTTCATGCTGGTTGCGATAATCGATCATCGCCGCCAGGGTAGTCGACTTACCCGAACCGGTTGACCCCACAACCAGCACCAGTCCATTTTTATTCATCACTATTTCCTTTAGCACCTTGGGCAACCCAAGTTCCTCTATCGTCGGGATTGCCCACTTGATATAGCGGATCACCATAGATACTTCGGAACGCTGTACGAAAATATTGACTCGGAAGCGTCCGACCGCTTCGAGTGTAAACCCCAGATTCAATTCGCGGTTAATCTCAAAATCTCGCACCTGTTCATCATTCAACAAACTGTAAGCCAGTTTTTGCACTTGTCCACTTTGGAAATGACTTTTTGAGATAGGAGATGTCTTGCCCTGCAATTTCATATTCACCGCAGCACCGGTCACGAAAAACAGATCAGAAGCCTGTTTCTCGGCCATAATTTTTAAATAAGGTTCTAACAACTTGGTCGATGCATCTCGATTCATATCATCCCACCTTCCTGACTATCGTCGGAATCTTCCAGTTCGAAGTCGCGGTGATCGTCGACAATCCCCGATTTGCGCGCGGTATCACTTTCCAGTTTTATACGCAAGCGAATATCGTTAACCGAATCTGCATTGCGAAGCGCCTCTTCGAAAGTAATTTCTCGCGCTTCATACAAATCGAACAATGCCTGGTCGAAAGTTTGCATACCAGCCTCGTTGGACTTGGCTATCAAGCCCTTCATTTCGATCACTTCCCCCTTGAATATCATATCGGCCATCAAAGGTGTATTGAGCATAATTTCGATTGCGGGGATGCGCCCGGCACCGCCAATTTTAGGAATTAATCGCTGTGATATCAGCCCTTTCAAATTCAAAGACAAATCCATCAGTAATTGTGATCGTCGTTCGTCCGGAAAAAAGTTAATAATCCGATCCAGCGCCTGATTGGTACTATTCGCGTGCAGGGTCGACAGACACAGATGACCCGTTTCGGCAAAAGTAATGGCATGTTCCATGGTTTCGCGATCGCGAATCTCGCCAATTAGTATCACATCGGGCGCCTGACGTAGGGTGTTTTTCAAAGCGACCGCATAAGATTCGGTGTCTACCCCTACTTCGCGCTGGGTCACCAGGCAGTTGCCGTGATCGTGCACAAATTCGACCGGATCTTCGATCGTTATAATATGACCATGACTATTCTGATTACGATAATCAACCATCGAAGCCAGTGAGGTTGATTTACCGGAACCGGTACCCCCAACAAAAATGACCAGCCCGCGCTTGGTCATCGCGATTTCTTCCAAAATATCGGGCAGGTTCAGTTCTGCAAAACTCGGAATTTCGGAATTAATAATACGAAGCACCATGCCGGTGCTACCGCGTTGGACAAAAGCATTCACACGAAACCGCGCGACGCCCGGCAACGAGATTGAAAAATTACATTCCTGCGATTCTTCAAACTCCGAAACCTGTTTATCGTTCATGATCGAACGTGTGAGCATTTGCGTATGGCTAGGAGAAAGATTTTGCCTCGATACTGTCGCTACCTTACCGTCGATCTTCATCGCTGGCGGCGAGCCTGTGGTAATAAACAAGTCCGAACCTTCCTTGCTCACCATCATGCGCAATAAGTCATGCATGAAATTTATTGCCTTGCTACGATCCATAACCTGCCCTCAGTATAGGTCCTTACGCCGTTACAACGCATCGGGATTTGAAGCCTTTCGCATCGCCTCGTCTTTCGCTATCACGCCCTGGGCGAGCAGGGCTTTCAAATTTTGGTCCAGTGTTTGCATACCGACATTCTGACCGGTCTGAATTGCCGAGTACATTTGCGCTATCTTGTCCTCACGAATAAGATTGCGAATCGCCGGGGTGCCAATCATGATTTCGTGCGCGGCCACCCGCCCGCCGCCTATTTTTTTCATTAGGGTTTGCGCAATAACCGCCTTCAACGACTCCGATAACATCGACCTGACCATCGATTTCTCGCCTCCCGGAAACACATCGACGATACGGTCGATTGTTTTGGCTGCCGAACTGGTATGTAGCGTACCGAATACCAGGTGGCCGGTTTCGGCAGCGGTTAACGCCAGGCGTATAGTTTCCAGGTCACGCATCTCGCCTACCAGTATCGTATCCGGATCTTCGCGTAACGCCGACCGCAGGGCCTCGTTAAAGCCAAGGGTATCGCGATGCACCTCGCGCTGATTTACCAGACATTTTTTACTTTCGTGCACGAATTCGATTGGATCCTCCACCGTAAGGATATGGCCATATTCGGTATCATTTTTATAATCGACCATGGCTGCCAGGGTCGTCGACTTACCCGACCCTGTTGGTCCGGTGACAAGCACGATCCCTCGAGGGTACTCGGATATCTGCTGGAAAATCTTGGGTGCACCCAGGTCCTCCAGGCTCAGAATTTTCGATGGAATGGTTCTAAAAACCCCACCGGCGCCACGGTTGTGATTGAAAGCATTGACGCGAAATCTGGCGAGCCCTGGTATTTCGAACGAAAAGTCGGTTTCCCAGTATTCCTCATAGTCCTTACGTTGCTTATCACTCATGATGTCGTAAATCATGTCGTGCACCTGCTTGTGGTCCATTTCGGGCACGTTGATCCTGCGAATATCCCCGTCTACACGAATCATTGGCGGCAGGCCGGCTGAGAGATGCAAATCTGACGCACCCTGTTTAACACCGAAGGCTAACAATTGAGATATATCCATGAAAGATCCTAAAAGTATTGTTAATTCGTATTGATAAAACTACCACTACCGTCTGTTTAACTGGCTATAACCGACATATAATCGATCCATATTCGGCGTAACCGTAATTAAAATCAACTGTCTGGCGACACTGACGATAGCCAAACTATAGCAAAACCTATGCAGAACATCGAAAAAAATCTTAATAAGGTCCGCAATAATATAGCTCATTTGGCCAGACGCTACCGACGTGACCCAAAAGATATATCCTTACTGGCGGTCAGCAAGAAAAAATCCGCACAGGATATCCGTACAGCCTACTCTGCTTTGCAAATTAATTTCGGCGAAAACTACCTGCAGGAAGCACGGCAAAAAATGCTCGAACTTTCGGACCTAGAAATTACCTGGCATTTCATCGGCGCAATTCAGTCGAATAAAACAAGGATAATTGCCGAACACTTCGACTGGGCACACTGCATCGATCGCCTCAAGATTGCACAACGATTAAACGAGCAGAGACCTGACTCGATGGCACCAATCAATGTTTGTATCCAGGTCAACATCGACCTTGAGACCAGCAAATCGGGTGTCGGATTGGAACAGGTCGCATCACTTGCCGAACAAATAAACAATTTACCCAGAGTCCGATTACGTGGTTTGATGGCCATTCCAGCACCCCATGAAGAGCTGGAATCTCAACGGAAACCTTTTGCCAGACTCCGTCATGAACTGACGTTACTGAACCAAAACGGCCTCGACTGCAATACACTCTCGATAGGCATGAGCCACGATATGGAAGCAGCGATTGCAGAAGGTTCAACTCTGGTTAGAATAGGTACCGCTATTTTCGGGGAAAGACTTTGACTCAACATTTGTGTTTTATTGGCGGTGGCAATATGGCTAGCAGCTTAATCGGCGGCCTGGTAGCCAATGACTACGACGCCGCGTGTATTACAGCCTGCGATATCGATACAGTTAAACTAGAAATGCTTGCCGACAGATTTGGGATTTCCACTTCTGCCGATAGTCACGCAGCAGCGCGCGAAGCGAATGTCGTGATACTGGCGGTAAAACCACAGGTCATGCAGCAAGTATGTGAACACCTGGCTGGAGTCGATAACGGATTTGACTGCCTCTACATCAGCATTGCCGCTGGAATTCGCGAGCAGGAAATTAATCGCTGGCTGGGGGGCAATCGAGCAGTGGTTCGTTGTATGCCCAATACGCCTGCCTTGATTCGGCTTGGTGCCACCGGCATGTTCGCCAATTCGCGAGTAAGTAACGAGCAAAAACAATTAGCCGAGGACATACTAACCGCAGTCGGCATTGCCCTGTGGGTCGATCAGGAAAGTGAACTCGATGCGGTGACAGCAATTTCAGGCAGTGGTCCAGCGTATTTTTTTTATTTTATAGAGTTACTACAGCAGGCTGGCACGAAACTGGGACTGAAGAAAAATACTGCACGGCTACTGGCACTGCAAACTGCTTTGGGCGCTGCATCGATGGCACAAAATGGCGATGTAGTAGAACTTCGCAAGCAGGTCACTTCAAAAAAAGGTACCACCGAACAGGCTATATCGTCGTTTCAACACAGCGATTTAGCATCGGTGATTAACAGGGCAACTAAGGCCGCAAATGATCGCTCAAAGGAATTAGGCGAAGAATTTAGCCAACAAATATAAATTAGAGACGAGTCTAATATGGGTTCAAATTACTTAGTATCTCCAGTAACGCTTATCATCAATACCCTTTTTGATATGTATATCCTGCTGGTATTTTTGAGGTTTCTGCTACAGATTCTGCGAGCCGACTTTTACAATCCGGTATCGCAGTTCATCGTCAAATTAACCTCAGCACCGCTTACAATGCTACGCCGTTTTATCCCCAGCATATCGGGCCAGGATACTTCGCCAATTGTGTTGTGCCTTGGCCTGATTTATCTCAAATTTATTCTGTTACGGCTGCTGGATATTCCAGCCATATCGATTGGTAGCGCGGTCGCCCCAATTGGTAGTGTGGGTTATATCGGCCTTTTCATTTATTGCATTGCCGACCTGGTATCACTGACCCTGACTATATTTTTAATCGCGATTATCATACAGGTGATTATGAGCTGGATAAGCCCCGGCCGGTACAACCCGATCATCGGCCTGGTGAATACACTAGCAGCACCTGCGCTGCGGCCCGTTCGAAAAATCATTCCTGCTATCGGTGGACTCGATTTATCACCTATTTTTGCCATCCTATTGATCATGGTCGCCAAGCTCCTCGTCATACCGCCCATTATTTATTTAGGGAGCCTGTTATATTAGGGAACCTCTGAACAATTCGTCCTGAATTCCCAGAAGGCGTAAAATGAAAAATGTGATTTTCATTTTCCTTTCAAAATCAATACCTTGTAGTTATCGATTTTGGTGGCACATCCATGTACCACGAAAGTTCTGAATTAATCAGAGTTTCCTCAGGGTGCCTCAAAAGTTCCCTGTGCCATGATTAGATGGCCATTTCCTCGGCCTTGTGCCGTGCCTGGATAAATGATTTATGCGAGACATACAGGAGATCGGCAATCTGGCGAATTAAATGTTCTTCGTAATGGTCCTTAACCCCATCCGCGTACACCACTTGCCACATCATTTCTATCACGCGTATTTTCATCTCTTCGTCAAAATGCTCATTCAGCAAACGCGTAACATGTTGTAGCGACACCAAATCGTCCGCGTTTTTTCGCGCCTGTTGCATTAATTCATCCAGTTCGTTCTCACTCAGGTTAAAATGCTGAGATAGCAACAGCCTCATGTGTGTGATTTCGGAGTCCAGTTCCTGAAAATCCGCACGACTCACTTCAATTAATAAAGTGGCCGTCGATAGACGCAATACATGCTCTCGGTCAAACTGCGGTGGTTGCACAGAATCAGACTGGAATAATTTTTTTAGTACAGATATCAAGGCTTAAATCCCCCCGCTAATTTCATAGTTACAAGCGATTATAACTTAAACTTTAATTGAAATACTTGTCATATTGTGCAGAATCGGCACGACATTTCTAAACCCCGCTGTTATGACCTTAACCGAATTACGCTATATCGTAGCCGTATCAAAAAAAAATCACTTCGGCAAAGCGGCGCAGGCCTGTTTCGTTAGTCAACCAACGCTCAGTATAGCAATCAAAAAACTAGAGGAGGGACTCGGCGTACGCCTATTTGAACGCAGTTCGAAGAACGAAATACAAATCACCGAAATTGGCCTGCAAGTGATCGAACAGGCTTTAATTGTACTCCAGCAAGTACAAATACTGAACGAGATCGCACAACAGGGAAAAGACCCGCTTTCCGGTCAATTCAGGCTCGGTGTTATCTATACTATCGGACCCTACCTGCTGCCCGCATTGATACCGGGTCTTACCAGGAGCGCGCCAAATCTGCGGCTCATCATCGAAGAAAATTTTACTGCCAATCTATTTCAATCACTAAAGCAGGGAGCGCTCGACGCAATTATTATCGCCTATCCGTTCGAAGAACCCGGTATCGAGACCGCAGCCTTATACCGGGAGCCTTTTATTGTCGCATTACCAAAAAATCACGAGTGGAAAGATCGAGAATTTATACCTCCCGAAGATCTCGCCTCGCAAGATCTGATGCTATTGGGTGCGGGTCACTGTTTCAGAGATCAGGTTATCGAGGCCTGCCCCAACTGCATGTCGGGCAGTAGCGAATTAACGCGAACCTTTGAAGGGGGTTCGCTGGAAACTATCCGGCACATGGTCGCAGCTGGCACCGGCATAACGGTATTACCTCGTACTAGCGTCCTAAATGATTCGCTAAATTCTGGGCTGATTCAAATTAAACCGTTTGAGCCGCCCTCTCCAGCGCGAACCGTTGCGATAGCCTGGCGGAAGCATTTCCCGCGTGCAAAGGCAGTACAAACCATTAAAGACACTATACAAAGCTGCTCCCTGGATGGGGTGGAAATAATTCAGTAGGATAAGGATATAATATCGATAATGAAGATATTGAACCAGAGCAACTGCTATTTTACCTACTATACTATTGCCATCAAATTAAGTTTTATGGTTCGACGTGGCAAGTTCCGGGCACCCGCAAAAAATAGACCGATTTATTATTAACCAGGTTCTTGGACGAGGCGCACAAGGTGTAGTCTACCTGGCAACAGATCCTGATCTAAATCGGAAGGTTGCTATTAAGGCATTGCATTTAAGCAATGAACTAAAGCGACAGGATAATCAGGAATTTCTCCATCCCCCTCGCCTACCAGGCGGATGTATTTCATATCTCATTCAAAAATAATGTCGATATTCAAATTAAAGATTCGCAGGACGAGAATATCAGGGGAAAAATTCCACAGTGGTACCATGAGGAAATTGGGGCCAAGGGATTTACCATATTTCCTATCATCATCAAGCACTCTCCAATAGCGATGATCTACATAGATGGTGCCGACGGTGCCACCATATCGCTAACCGATAATCAGCTTGGTTTAATCAAAACATTACGTAACCAGGCGATCCTGGCCATCAAAAACCTGCAATAAATCACCCGTGTCGCATACTGAATGAAGTAAAAAACCTACTGCTTCTGGATAAGGATGAATATTTTGTTGTAGAATTGTACACCATCATTTAAATGACCAATTTATGACCAGAGTAATCGTATATAGCACGGGCACATGCCCAATTTGTGACAAGACGAAAAGCTTACTCGGCAAATGGAATATTGATTACGCCGAACGGCGAATCGACACCGACGAGGCAATACGTGAAGAATTTAACCAGGCCACTCAAGGTGCCCGGATGGTACCCCAGATACTCATCGATGGTAAGCTAATTGGTGGATTCTCGGAGTTAACCGAATTACATATGGACGGCGATCTAGATCATCTGATGGCGGAATTCCAGGGAACTTCTGATTAACAGTATGGCTAAAAAGAAATCCACATTTCGCATTCAGTTCCATAATAATAATCGAATATATGAACTCTATGCTCACGAAGTCAGCCAGTCAGAAATGGCGGGGTTTATCGAGGTGGGAGGGATAATATTTGGCGAACATTCCAAACTATTGATCGACCCAGCCGAAGAAAAGCTCAAGAATGAGTTTGGCGATGTAAAGCATACCTATATTCCGCATCATTCGATTATCCGAATCGATGAAGTTGATCGAAGCGGCAAGAACCGTATTCTCGAAACCGACGGATCGACTGTAACCAGTTTCCCTGGGCCCGCTATCATTCCTCAAAAAAAAGATCGCTGACCAAAAATCGATGAAAATTTCGGTTATCATCCCTAGCTATAACCGAATACACACGCTCATCCGGGCGATTGATTCGGTATTAGGCCAGGACAGTCCGGTTGACGAAATTATTGTTGTCGACGATGGTTCGAATGACGGTACTGCGGGGCAGATTTCTCAACTCTACCCAACCCTCAGGTTGATTCAGCAGCCCAATCGAGGCGTCAGCGCCGCGAGGAATGCCGGAATTAATCAAGCTTGTCATGCGTGGATAGCATTACTCGATTCGGACGATAGCTGGATGCCTGGTAAAATAGCCCAAATTCGTCAGGCCCAGAATCGGCATCCTGAAATCCGCCTGTTTCATTCCGACGAAATCTGGATCAGAAATGGTGTAAGAGTCAACGCGATGAAAAAACACCTCAAGACCGGTGGCTGGATATTCGAGCGCTGCCTTCCCCGGTGTGTCATCTCTCCATCGTCTGTAGTTTTACATCGATCACTGTTACAGTCGGTCGGTCTGTTCGATGAGTCACTGCCTGCCTGTGAGGATTACGACCTGTGGTTAAGAGTCTGCCATCAGTACCCGGTACACTATATTGACCGCCCGCTTATTACCAAATATGGTGGCCACAAGGACCAGCTTTCAAAACAATATTGGGGAATCGATCGATTTCGTATCCATTCGATACACCGCCTGCTACAACAGGGTGAACTAAGCGAATCTGACTACGCCGTTGCGATGTCCACGTTGATCGGCAAACTCGAAATACTGTTAAAAGGCGCTAAGAAACACCGCAATGAGAAAATCATTGCCGAATTCATGCCCATGCTGGAAACCAGCCTACAGTCGACCCGCAAGCAAACGGTTCCTGTTCTGTGTTAGTTTGGGTAGCGGCCATGCATTGCGAGGCAAAACCGGTAATCGATTATTACCGACTGAAAAAATCTCAGGTCGAACATGGTTTTGACCTGTACCATAGCGATCACATGTTATGCATTATCAGCGGCATCGGAAAAACCGCTGTCGCAGCCGCGTGCGCCTGGGTAGCGGCGCTCTATCGAGAGCAAACTTCACTCGCCTGGTTTAACATCGGAATAGCGGGTGCGGCGGACGCTCCTATCGGTACTGCTTTCTGGGTAAACAAGATTACCGACTATGAGTCGAAGCGTAGTTATTATCCTGTTCCTTTAATCGAAACATCTTTGAAGCCAGTCCACTGCATGACACTCAATCAGGCCAGTAGTGAGTATCTACCGCAGCTTCTGTTCGACATGGAAGCAAGTGCCTTTTTTGTGACTGCAACCCGATTCAGCAGTGCCGAACTAGTACAGTGCGTCAAGATCGTAAGCGACAATCTTACGCAGCAAACTGGCCTTGATAAATCCCGCATCAGCCAGCTAATCGCTCAAAATATTGAGTCTTTGGCCGAAATATCCGAATCGCTGCAAGCACTCGACAAACTGGTCTCAGCCAATAAAATCGACGATTCAGACTGGCAAAAATTCGTCCAACGGGCTCATTTCAGCCAAACTCAAAAGAGCCAGCTCAGGAAATCAATACAGTTTTTAATGAGTCAGGACTACGACACCGAAAAATTAACCAGAGAAATTTCCGGGTGTTTGTCCAGTAAAGCGATCATTGCTCACCTAAAGCAATTATGCCTGCAGGCCAGCCAGAACCTTTGAGCATGGTCAGCTGCGTTTATATCGAAACCGGCGTCTGCCATCACCAGCGCACACGCGATATCAGCAAGCGCATGAAAAACACCCCCGTTGTCGAGATTGGCCATTATGGAGAGGTTTTCAATCCGCGCGCGCAGAATTTTCGCCTGCAAAAACTCAACTCGGCGCTAATCATTGCGGGCAAACAGAATCGTCGAGTGCTGCCGGTGCCCGTAGGTTACGGGCTCGGTGGACGACACAATTATTACTTTTCACACATGCTCAACTGTATGTACGATTGCCGATATTGTTTTTTGCAGGGAATGTATTCATCCGCACACCAGGTAATCTTCGTCAACTACGAAGATTTTGCGGCTGACATTTCAAATATCGCCGCGCATCACGGTACCGATCCAGTGTGGTTTTTTTCTGGCTACGACTGCGATAGTCTAGCCTACGAACCCGTCACCCATTTTGCTCAATTTTTTGTTCCAATTTTTGCTCAAATTGACAACGCCTGGTTAGAACTGCGCACCAAGAGTACGCAGGTTCGGCAATTACTGCGGTTGAAACCCTGCGAACGCGTAATCACCGCGTTTAGCTTTACAGACCAACATAGCCACAATAAACTGGAAAAAGGTGTGCCCTCTATCGGCAAACGAATTACTGCGATGCAATCCCTGATCGATTCAGGCTGGCCAGTTGGATTAAGATTTGACCCGATTATTTATCACGATAACTATCGCCAGGAATTTGCCCACTTACTCGAAACGATATTCGCCACAATCGACGCCGAAAAACTGCATTCGGTGAGTCTCGGTGCATTTCGATTGCCGAAGAGTCACTTTAAGCAAATCAGCAAGCTTTATCCCGACGAGCCCCTGTTTTCACAAAACCTGGTATTAAGCAAGGGTATCGTCAGCTATCCACTCGACCAGGAACAGGAATTAATCGATTACTGCCATCAGCAATTATTGCAATTTATTTCACCCGAAATTTATCATCCTTGCATTAGTACCTTTTAAATAAAATTATTTCGGATTCAGAGTCGCCGCAGCGAATCAGTGCCAGGCGCTGCTAAATTTGGCCTTTGTGAATAAGTGCCAGGAATGTGCTAGTAACGGTGTCAATGTCAGCCTGATCGATCCTGGTATGGTGCGCAGCCCGTTTTTCGATATTTTTTCTTTTCGGTCTGGCAGGAATCCTGAAAACGCAATCGACTCAACATAATCGGGGATAGCTAATTGAACAGCATCGCCTTAATGCGAAACTATCGCCTCAATATTTACCGGCTCACCGATGGAATATCCCTGTATATAGTCAATGTTTGCCTCGCGCAACTTTTCAAACAAGGTGTCTGATTCGACATACTCGGCAATTACTTTCATGCCCAGGCTATGTCCGACTTCGGCCATGGATCGGACAAACACGAAGTTGGTATCATCTTCGTTAATCTCACGTACGATACCACCGTCAATTTTAAGATAGTCAACCGGGTATTGTTTTAAATCAATGAATGAAGACTGTCCGGTGCCAAAATCGTCGATAGAAAATTTGGCGCCAAGCTGCCTGATTGATTTAATAAAGTCGACTGCCTCCTGCACATTACCCGATACCGCAGTCTCAGTTATTTCAAAACACAGGGTCGTCTTATCAATTTCGGTTTCCTCGAGACTCTTTTGCAAAAATTTGTGGAATTTCTGCGAGCCCATACTGCGTCCCGACAGATTTATCGAAAACATCGATTTGCCAGTTTTCTGCTGATTTTCCTGAAGCCAATCCAGGGTATGCGATACGACCCAGGAATCAATTCTCTCAATCAGGTTATAGCGCTCGGCCGGTGGCAGAAATTCGTCGGGCGAAATAATGGTGCCATCCGGGCTCCGATAACGTACCAGTACTTCGTAATCGATTTTTTTATCTTTCGGGTCCATCGACCGGATGGGTTGTACATAAAGGCAAAATCTATCCTCGTTAAACCCTTTCATAATGCTAGCGACCCAATCCATTGATTCCTGTTGGGCAGTTACTGTTTCATCATTTTCACCAATAAATTGATATTGATTTCCCCCGTTTGATTTCGCCAGGAAACAGGCGGTGGTCACTTTGGAGTAATAATCGGGATAATT
Source organism: Pseudomonadota bacterium (assembly GCA_022566015.1). Lineage (GTDB taxonomy): Bacteria > Pseudomonadota > Gammaproteobacteria. Next base: position 39,347 of record JADFJT010000001.1, read on the forward strand.
ATCTTTTTCCTGCCCAAAAGACGTCACCCCGATACTGACCGTCACATAGTATTCCTTGTCTTCCCATTCAAAGCTAGAATGTTGAATATCGATAATTATCTTCTGCATTACCTGTAATGCGCGATCCATATCTAAATAAGGCATGATGATTCCAAACTCGTCCCCACTTAAGCGGGCCAGTACGTCAGATTTTCGAACATGTAATTTAATCACCGCGCTAATCTGATTCAATAACAAATCGCCACCGGCATTACCACAGGTTTCGTTCACTACCTTAAACTCATCGATGTCCAGAAAGGCCAACACATGTTGCGCGTTTAAACTGTGATCTTCGGCAACGAGCCGGCCGAACTTGTGTTCGAAAGCGACACGGTTAAGAAAACCGGTCAAATTATCGTGACTGCCTTCGTAACTCAGCTTGCGTCGCAACTGACGATACTCGGACACATCTTTCAAAATCACCACAAACCCAACATCCTCGGCTTCCATATCGATCATCGGCGAAGCTGAAAACTCGAGTTCGATAAGTTCTTTGTTGGCATCGTAAAAAAACAGGGAATCCAGCGTTTGCGTTTGCTTCAGCAATTGACCAATATCTACAATGCGCGTGGTTTCCCGATTGGAATACATGATCAAAAGTTCGTGAATCGAGGTATTGACCAATAGCTTTTCCTTTTCACCAAACAACTTTTCACCGCTGGGGTTAACCAGCTTAATTTTATCCTTCGAGTCGATCACGATTACCGGATTAGTAATCGAGTTTAGCGTGGTAGCGATAAAATCTTTTTCAGAACGCAACCTTTCCTCGACCTGCCGGCGCGAAATAGTTTCCAGTTCGAGCCCTTCAATCATTTCGTTATAGGCCTGAACCACGTCGCGTAATTCGCTGGGTAATTTTTCCTCACTGATAGTCGCATATTTTCCAGTCAGCAGAGCACCAACAGAGTTTCTCAACCTGTTCATTGGCGCAAAGGCCCGGTACAATAAAAATGCCACCGATATAAGCCCGGCGAGGGTCGCGATAGCGGTCAGCACCAGAAAGTTATATTCAGTAGTATCGAGGCGGTTTATAAACGGCTGCTGATCGAATGCGCCAGTAATACTGGCGCCAAGAAATGAGTCGTCCCCATACAGGCGATATTCAAGGCGTAGATGATTTTTCTGAATTTTTTTAGGCCAGTCCACAGACCGAAACAGCTCGGATCCATCGCCTGCGGTAATTCGCAATGGCATTTCAATATCCTGTTCGAGCTTTTTTAATCCTTCGGCTGCATACACAATAACATGCAAATAACCCTTGGGATCGAGCGCTCCAATTGGCACCAGCACCTCGCTATATAAATTACCTTCAAACGAACAAAGCACATATCTGGGTTTCACTTGTATGGGTTCGGATAGACTGATACCACCTAGCAATACCGGGCAGCCACTATAAGATTGCAGGCTATCGTCGTTGGCCGCAGCGAATACGTCACCATTAAGGTTTCGAACAACGATGGATTTTAACTGGAATTGGCCAGATGCAACAAAATAACGTTCAAAGCTTTTTTCAAGCCAGGACAACATGGCTATTGAGTCCTGATTTTGCAGCGCCGTGATAAAAGGTGTTTCGTTTTGCAATTTGAAGGCAAACCGTTTCTGGGTTTCGTAAAGATCTTCTATGATATCCTGGCTTTTCACCGCCAGGATGGTCTGCAATGAATCGCGTTGGTTTTCAATCGCCAGATCGCGATAAATCTGGGTACTATAATACGCCAGTCCAAAAGTCAGCAGGCTGAGCCACAGCAAGGCCAGAATAATAATGAGTTTGAAACTGTAGAGACGGGAGAGCATTGGCACTATTCGATCACAAAAGGATAGTCCTTATCCTCCCATTCGGTAAAGCCCCCACTAAACCAGAATAATCGATTGTAACCACACAAGACTGCGATTTTGGTCGCGATCATACTGTCATGGGAAATTTTACCATTATCGTAAAATACCACTGGTCGATCTTTGTCACCCACTAATTGCGCCAGTGCGGCGCAATCGGTTTCAGACGCAGGCAGATTGTGCGACATTTCGATATAACCGTGCACACGATCTTCGCTCAGGCGCGAATCGATCAATGCTATATCCTGCGTCGACCGATATAACTCGACCAGGTTTTCGGCATCGATAGTTATTGCACCATCGACAAAATTGGAAATATCGGTATTTAATTTGTTAGCCATGGCAATATTTGCAGGCGTTTCTAGTACTAAATATAAAAATACAGCAGTCGAAAACAACCCCAAGGGTCGACTAATTTTTATCATTTCTCTTTAATCTTCGGTTAAAATTATTGTTTATTAGGCAATAATAAAACTCCTATTTTTTTATATTATTCACCTACTTAGACGACTTTTCTAGAAAAGCTATGAACAAGATACTCCTGTACCAGCTAATCCACAATAGCCGGAGGGATTTTTTTCCAGATACTGTTGATGATATTCCTCAGCATAGTAAAACTCTCTCGCGGTTTTGATTTCGGTAGTAATAGTTGAACGACCAGCCTCGTTTAACCGTACTTGATAGATTGCCAGGCTAGATTGTGCCTGTTCGAGTTGTTCGTCGGTGGTATAGTAGATTCCCGAGCGATATTGCGTACCCCGATCATTTCCCTGCTGCATACCTTGCGTAGGATCATGGGATTCCCAGAAAACCTTTAATAAGGATTGAAAGCTAACCAGGGCTGGATCATACAGCACCAGCACGACTTCGTTATGCCCTGTCATTCCGGTACAGACTTCCTGATAAGTAGGGTTTTGCGTATGCCCGGCGGTATAGCCTACTGCGGTGGTGTATACACCTTCGATTTCCCAAAATTTACGCTCTGCCCCCCAAAAACACCCGAAACCCAATATCACTCGTTCCATTTGTGGCGGAAACGGTTCGACCATGCTTCTCCCATGCACCCTGTGTACTGAGTCAAATAGCATTTTTTCGGCTCTGCCAGGCAAAGCCTGATTCGCATCGGGGATTATCATCGGTTTACCAAACATTTGAACACCTCATTACTTTACCCATTCGATTTAAAGTATCTCGTTTAACTCGCTCTATCACTTCTCACTTCATTCAAATTGAATTTCCAACCAGACGGGCGCATGATCCGAAGGCTTTTCCATTCCTCGAATATCATAATCGACACCCGCATCCACCACTGTGGGTCGTAACTTTTCTGACACCAGTAGATGGTCAATCCGTAAACCCCGCCTGGGTTCGCGATCGTAACCTTTACTCCGATAATCGAACCAGCTAAATACATTATCTTCCTCGGCATAGCAAAGCCGGTATCCATCGTAGAACCCGAGTCCGGTAAGTGCTTCAAACCATTCCCTTTCCTCAGGTAAAAAACTGGTTTTACCCGTCCTGAGCCAACGCTTCGCGTTATCCTCACCTATACCAATATCGATATCCTGTGGCGCAATATTATAGTCACCCATAATGACCAGGGAAGTCTGTTTCAGATCGTAGTGTTTCAAAAAAAGATTCAGATCCTGATAGAACCGAGCCTTCGCTGGAAACTTGACTGGATGGTTACGGCTCTCCCCCTGTGGGAAATAGCCGTTAAATACGGTCATGGCTCTACCATCGACTTCAAACTCGCCACCGATGAATCGCTTTTGCGCGGCTTCGGTATCGCCTGGAAATCCATAATAGCTTTTACCACAGGTAGTTTTTGACAATAAGGCGACACCGTAATGGGTCTTTTGCCCGGCGTATAATGCCTGGTATCCAAGCTTTTCGATATCTGCAAGGGGAAATTCGTGATCCTGCACCTTGGTTTCCTGCAAACCGATAAATTCAGGCGTATGTTTATCGATTACACAGGCCAGTTGGTGTAGTCGCTGGCGAATACTATTGACATTAAATGAAACTATCTTCATCCCGCTATTCCCGATTTTCGTTGTCAAGATTGTGGTTATTATAGTGCGACAGATATTCTGGCCAGTGTATGCTCCCCCAGAGATAAATCTTACGCGAGTTCAATGTGGATCACTGTCGTTGTACGACCAGGCATAGCGGGTGATCCGCTGCCTGAAAGTTGCCAACTTCGCATTTAGCCCTCTCATCCCTTAAATCCCTGTTTAGAATTCAGATATTCAACTTCGGAATCGGTACTCTTGCGACCCAAAATTTCATTGCGATGTGGAAAGCGGCCGAAGCGTTCCACGATGCCATAATGATGTCTGGAAAAGCGCAAGTTTTTTTCCAGACCGGGTTGATCGAATAGCTTGAGCGCCAAAGCCTGATCATCCAGATCTTCGCTGTGCATGAATGGCATGTAGAGAAACGATTTTTGACTGGCTGTTAAATCCTGATCGAATCCCTGGTCGATTGCAGCACGGGCTGTTTCGCGCGACCTGGCCTCGGTCGAAAAGCTTTTGGCGCTACCTCGAAACATATTGAGGGGAAATTGATCGAGAAGGATAACCATAGCGAGGCTGCCTACCGCGATATCACACCAGCTATCTAGTTCACCCTGTCGCGCCAATTGCCAGGTTTCACCGTAGCGCGCAAGTAGTTGCCGATCAAACTCTGGGGTGGAATTAAACCAGCGTGCACTCACTTCGTCTGAAAACCAGTATTCAATTAATGCCGCATACATAGTCACCCCCTGCGATGTGATAACTCAGCAATTAATTCGCGCAATTTTTGTTGTATCTGTTTACGACCGTCCAGGCTAGCCCTCTCACTCAGTTGGCCCCAGCCCTTGTTCTGCACCGCTTTTTCGATAAGCCATGGGTGTATCGGGGCATCTTCGGGCGTGCACGCAATTGCCTGCATGACAAAACGCTGCAAGCTGGCAAAACATAGTTCGAACCCTTTGTGCCCTTTAGTAAAGGCTTCTAATTCATCTCGCTCAAATTGGTTCAACGGGCACTGATATTCACTATAGCGTAATAACGCCGCGACGCTCGTGTTATCCATCACTTGCAGGAACTGGCACAGCCAGACCGGTAAGTGCATTTGAATCCTGGACTGCAATTCCTTCACTTGATTGTCGAGCGCAGTATTCAGACTTTTTAAAACCACCACGGACTGATTACCGCTCGACTTACCCTGCCCAAACCCAATGTGCGTTAGCGCGAACTGACAGTTTCTCCAGAATGCGGATGTTTCCGCCTCAAATGCGAAGCTCGCACCGACATAATCGAACCCCTGATCGATGGCGTGTTTGATCGCTACTTCGACCATTCGTCGACCGATGCCCTGTCGACGAATAGTTGAGTCAACCGTGATTCGCTGTATTCGCAGACCCCGATGGCTGGCAAAGCGCCTGGCACCTGCCTGCGCAGTAATCATTTGTGCCAGCAAATGTCCCTTCGGACGCCGCTTACCCAGGAATACTTCTTCGCACAGCGGCGGATCGAACCCACCTTCTCGATTCAGTAAAGCCACGCCTGCTATTTTGTCGTCGACCTCGGCGAGAACAATGGTTAAATCCGGGTTTTCCATCAACATTCGCAGATCCGATGGGCGAGTCCGGTAATGTGCAGACACCATCAAACTATAAATTTCGGTTAGTAACCCAGCCTCCTTACTGCATTCTCTGGCGTTAAGGACTCGATACTGACAGGACTTTCCTGGTAAATTATCTAACCGCGTCTTCACAGCAGCGGTTTTGAGTAGCAAGTTAGTGTTAAGCCAGGCCTCCAGGCAATCATTGGCAGCCCATCGAACCGAAGCTGACAGGTTCAATCGCAGTATCTGTTGCGGGGGCAACCTGGCGATAAATCGTAGTAAGAAACCTTGCCCGGTGCCCTCGTACCCTCCGGTAGTAGTTGCCATAAGCACTCTGGGATAAAGTTTGCAAAGCTTTTGCAACATGGGGTAAGGCAACATCGCTGCTTCATCGATGACGAGCACATCGGCTGGTGGCGTACACTCAATTAGCCGATCCGGCGCGATAAATTCTACTTCGCCCGCCTGTGCGAGCAGTATCGAAGCCGATTGCCGGGAATGCGCGGTAACCAGTACTGACATATGCCGCCCTACGAGCTGCTCTTTTACGATAAATCCGAGGCAGGTGCTTTTACCGCGACCACGATCTGCGGTAATCAATACTATCGATTGATGCTGTTCTTTTAACCACAAAGCAATTCGCTGCTGGATTTCAATTTGCTCAATCGTCTTACCGGAAACCATCGTTATCGACTGCGCGATCGGTAAATCCGGGAGTGTCGGCAATTTTTCACCTTGCCTGACGATAACCGCACCAACCGGTTTCTGCGTCAGCTGGTTAAAAAAATACTCCACAAATAAAGGGTCCTGAGGCACCAGGCCATCCTGCCAGACACCATAACTATCCTCAATTGACGACCACTGGCGTGGTGGTACAGACAGGAGCATGAGCAAACCACCCCATTTCACCAGGCCACTGGCTATACAGACCACATCGGGATTCAAACCCTGAAACAAATCGACGATTACCAGCGAGGCTTCCTGCCCCAGCAAGGATTCTGCTTTGATAAAGGGTACCGAGGCCGGATCTAAGATTCGATCGGATAATACCAGCTTGTCCCGATACTGAGAATTGCCTGCCGATGCCATCTGGTCGCACCAGAGCTGATCTCCCTGAACCGACAGAATCAAACGTTGCCGATGGAGTCTCAGATGTCTGGACAGGGCATCGAACCAGTCTGACGTCTCTGCTTCCTGGGCAGATAATAGAGATACATTTTGAGACATTTCTTAACTGGACTGGTAGAGTATTCTCTGCTTAAATTTCGATCTCATTATAAGGAATACCAACGGATGACAAAAGCACAGCAAACTCAAATCGAAGCAGCCGCTTTTCGCGGGCTGGTACAGCACTTGCAGCAACGCACCGGTGTTCAGAATATCGATCTGATGAACCTCGCTGGATTTTGCCGCAACTGCCTGGCGAAATGGTACTCAGCAGAGGCGAAAAACCTCGGGCTCGAATTCGATTATTCCGATGCTCAACAGGTGGTTTACGGCATGACGTACGATGACTGGAAAACCAACCATCAAACAAAAGCCACCGACGAGCAAATGAAACGCTACGAAGAAACGAGCGAGTTACACGCCAAAATTAGTGGCTACTAGATGTTATTTCCAGGGTGAAAATGATGGGTCTGAAACCCTCCAAAGGCGGCAGGGTTCTGGTAAATGCAGCGTTTTGAGTCGCCTTTTATTGAAGCCGCATTCCTATTTTTATGAAGAATTCGGATCAGCTCAATATTGTTTAGTGAATTAAATAAAAAAAATGAAGTCTCTTAATTATTGATGCCTCGAAACAAGAAAATCAAGCCGACGCAAGTAACACGTGCCCTTTTTTACCGGTAGGTACCCTGGTTTAACGCGATGAAGAGAACGATACGACTAGGTGGAAAATTCACTGGCATAGTATCTGGCGCTGGGGCGTGTGCAGCCTGGACAATTGCAATGTGGACACCCACTCCCCCGCTTCCATTGTATGGCGTGGCTTTTTTCGTAGCGCTGCTCATGGCGATACTCGCGATCTTAGCCGTAATCGCCTCTGTCCATGGGCATGGCATTACGCTCATTGTGTTGTTCTTTACTTCCTTCTTTCCTATTGGCTATTTCTTGCTTGGTGTGCCCGGATGGATGTGGGTGATTGGCATACTTAACCTGGGCTACCTAATCGCCGGTCTGGTAGCATGGCGGTTGCCAAACCCGATTGCAAATATTGAATCACCAGCCCCTGACTAGGTTACGCCACTGTTGGCTGCGTATATTTAACTGTTATCCTTGCCGGCTTTAGTCACTCGATTAAATGATAATACCGTTGCGGTTTTTACTGGAATTTGATCCTGCACAGTATTTCGAGAATCTTTGCCCACCAGTCGTTTTAACTGGACCTTTAATTCGCCGAGCGTATCCATCATCATGGCGGCCAGGCGCATATTATAGGCCTCCAGTGATTTAGATCGTTGTGACTCTGCTTCCATTTGAAATATCAGGCCTTTGAGCCTGCCTTTTGTTCTTTCGGGTGCAGATTCGACCAGATCATTGATTAGTTTTAGGCGACATTTTTCGAAATGCTCAGGTTTGGCATCATAAAGATTCTTCCACTCGTCAAAACTTAAATCCTTGAATCTTCGTGGACAACTTTCTGTATCCTCTGGCCGATTATCACTTCGCATCGCTAATCACCCTAATCTCTTAATTCACGTCGCAATATCTTCCCTACATTAGTCTTTGGCAATTCCGTCCTAAATTCAACAATCCTGGGTACCTTGTAACCTGCCAGGCTCTTTCGACAATGCGCGATTACTTCTTCTTCTTTCAGCGATTGATCTTTTTTGACAATCACCGCTTTGACTATTTCCCCAGCCGCCTCATCAGGTACGCCAATCACCCCGACTTCGAGCACGCCTTCATGCTCGACGATAACTGTTTCTACCTCGTTCGGGAAGACATTAAATCCAGACACCAATATCATGTCCTTTAACCTGTCGACGACTTTAAAAAATCCTTTTGAATCCATTATGGCCGCATCGCCAGTTTTTAACCACCCATCCGAATTGATCACTTTTCGGGTCTCGTCTTCCTGGTTCCAGTAGCCTTTCATCACTTGCGGCCCTCGAACACAGAGTTCCCCAGTTTCACCCTGAGGTAATATTTTGCCATTTTCATCCTGGATCGAAACTTCGGTTGAAGGTATCGGTAAGCCAATACTGCCATTAAATTCCTTCAGATTTAGTGGATTAATGCAAACTGCTGGACAGGTTTCGGTCAAGCCATAGGCTTCGATAACGGGTACACCAGTTACTTTATTCCAACGTTCCGCGACCGGTTGCTGAACTGCCATGCCGCCACCCAGAGTCAGCTTCAGGCGAGAAAAATCAACCTGGTCAAAACCCGGCGTATTCAATAATCCGTTAAACAGCGTATTAACACCGGTAATTGCGGTAAACGATACATTCTGTAGTTCCTTGACAAAATTTGGCATGTCGCGCGGGTTCGTAATCAAATAATTCTGCGCGCCCACTTTCATGAAAGTCAGGCAATTCGCAGTCAGAGAAAAAATATGATACAGCGGTAAAGCCGTGATAACGGTTTCCTTATTCTCTTCAACCGAGTCTTTAATCCATGCCGAAGCCTGTTGCATGTTGGCGATCATATTACGATTTGTTAACATCGCTCCCTTGGCTACACCGGTGGTACCCCCGGTGTACTGCAGAAAAGCAATATCCTCATGGTCGATATCTACAGGCTCGTGTGGCTTTCGGGCACCCTGATTCAGGGCTGTTTTAAAATTTACCGAGTTGGAAACTGAAAATGGTGGCACCATTTTCTTCACGTATTTGATCACTAAATTGACAATCAAAGACTTGGGAAATTTTAATAAATCTCCCAATTGTGTGGTAATGACATGTTGAATTGCCGTTTCATCGATAACTTCCGTCAGCGTGTGGCAAAAATTTTCCATCACGATAATGACCTTGGTGCCCGAATCGCTGAGCTGGTGTTTAAGTTCACGGGGAGTGTAAAGCGGATTGGTATTGACTACCGTAAAGCCGGCGCGCAATATTCCAAATATCGCGACTGGATTTTGTAATACATTGGGCATCATCACTGCCACTCGATCACCTTTTCGCATATTGGGTAATTGTTGCAGATAACTCGCCATTTGTGAGGTGAGGCGATCCATATCAGCATAACTAAGCGTCGTACCTAAATTAGTAAATGCAGGACTATCGCTATATTTTTTGGCCGCCTGTTCAAACACCTCTGACACCGACCGATAGGCGTCAACATCGATTGTTTCCGGCATACCCGGGGGGTAACTTTTTAACCAAATTTTATCCATCAGGGTTCCTCCGACAGCGCTCATTAAAATTTATAAAAACCTTTACTTTATTCCGCTATGTTACTGATGCGACCTTAGGTTTTTTCTTAGGTAATTTCTTCTTTTTTGGCGAATTTTTTGCCCGCTTTATTCCTAGCTCCTGCGGTGAAAAATCATCGACCATAATAACCTTCCTGGTGGCAACCTGGGCTGACAGCAATATTTTAGCATCGGTACTAGAAATGAGATCCTTTGTTACCAATTCATCAATCCATTGCTGATAGCTTTGCAAATCGGACTTGACCTGGTGATTAGCACGAAGCCTTCGCTCTATGGGCTCGGCCAGAATGACCTTTTTCAACGCATCTTCAAGGCAACCCGTAATATCATCAGGATCGTCGCTAATATATATGCCCTGCGTCAGCCTATCTCTCGCCTTGCCTGGCTTGATCAGCAATGCCGCAACTCTGTGGCCCAGAAAGTCATTGGGTTGGCGTAAACTCAGACCGAGCGGGAAAATAATGGTCCTGACGATCAGGCCTAACCATTTGATCGGAAAATTACGTAGAATTTCGTCCAACGCCATTTGTATCTGGTACAGGCAATGCTTGGCTGACCATTCGAGCAACGGCACATCAGCTTTGGGACGGCCATCGTCTTCGAACTTTTTCAACACAGCAGAAGCATAAAACATATACCCCAGCACATCTGCGAAACGCCCGGATAGCTTCTCCTTGCGCTTGAAAGCGCCCCCCAGAACTATCAATGCCAGGTCGGCAGTAACCGCAAAAGCCGCACTCATCTGGCTCAGACGCTGATAATAGGTGGCGATTCGACCCGGGGTCGGTGAATCGGCCAGGTGACTCCCACTGATACCATAAATAAATGCCCGACAGACATTTGAGAGCAAATAGATGATATGGCCTGTCATAGCCTGGTCGAACGCTCTTTCACTGGCAGCCTGATCGACCATGACGGCGGCTTCCATTTCACTGACCAGGTACGGATGGCAACGAATCGCCCCCTGCCCAAAAATAATCATACTACGGGTAAGAATATTTGCCCCTTCGACTGTTATGCCGACAGGCAATATCTGATACGACCGCGCAATATAATTACTCGGTCCCATGCAAATTCCCCGACCTCCATGGATATCCATAGAATCGTTGATCATCTGGCGCATAAATTCGGTATTGTAGTATTTCAGAATAGCAGTGACGACCGAAGGTTTCTCTCCGCTATCTAGCGCCGACAAGGTTAAGAGCCGTCCTGCATCGGTCATGTATGCCAGGCCTCCGATTCGCGCCAATGCCTCTTCTACACCTTCGAACTTTCCTATCGAAGTTTTGAATTGCTTGCGAACGCGCGCGTAGGCTCCAGTAGTACGCGCCACACTCTTGCCTGCGGCAGCACCCAATGCAGGTAAAGAAATGCCCCGACCCGCCGCCAGAGACTCCACCAGCATTCGCCAACCAACGCCAATATTTTTCTGACCGCCAATTATATAATCTATCGGGACAAAAACATCCTTTCCACTGTTCGGACCATTTTGAAATGCGGCGTTCATCGGAAAATGTCGATTCCCAATAGTGATTCCAGGTATATCGGCTGGAATCAATGCGCAAGTAATACCCAGATCGGCATCACCGCCGAGCAAACCATCGGGATCGTACACTTTGAACGCAAGACCAAGAACAGTGGCTACTGGGCCAAGTGTAATATAACGTTTTTCCCAGTTTAACCTGAGGCCCAGTACCTGCTTTCCTTTGAATTTTCCCTTGCATACCACGCCGGTATCTGGAATAGAGCCTGCGTCTGATCCTGCATCGGGGCCAGTCAGCGCAAAGCAGGGTATTTCTCGTCCATCGGCGAGCCGTGGCAGGTAAAATTCCTTCTGGGCGTCGGTACCGTAATGCAATAATAATTCTGCAGGGCCGAGTGAATTGGGCACCATTATGGTAACGCCGACTGATATGCTACGACTAGAGACTTTCATCACTACACTGGAGTGCCCATAGGCCGAAAATTCAAGGCCTCCATATTTTTTGGGGATAATCATCCCGAAGAAACCTTGCTGTTTAAGAAATGTCCACATTTCTTCCGGCAAATCCATTCGATTGTGGGTAATATCCCAATCATCAATCATTTCGCACAGTTCATTGACCGGTCCATCCAAAAACGTCTGTTCTTCATCGCTGAGCTCGGGTTTTTTATACCGCAATAACTTCTTCCAGTCGGGAGCCCCACGAAATAATTCAGACTCCCACCATACCGTTCCAGCTTCGATCGCATCGCGCTCTGTTTCGGACATCGGTGGCAATACTGATTTGATACGCTTTAACATGGGTCTGGTCAGAATTTTCCGGCGTAATTCGGATGGTCCCAAAATAACCGTAGGTATGCCTAAAAAGGCCCAGACCAGGACTCCCCAAAACAGGCTGAATCCATCGAAAGCCGTGAAGATCAGCAAAAAAGCAACTGCTGCGAGGCCGATAGTCTTAAAAGAGGAAGGGTATCGCGCAAGCGTATAAATCAGCGCGAATAGACCACATAAAAAAACCAGAATATTCAAGAGGATTCCATGTAAACCAGAGTAAATTTGGGCTTTACCCTAAACCATATAATATATTGACCCAGTCAGCAATACAGAGTTTCATTTTGAAACTGATTGGAACTAATGAGAATCCTCTGAATCGATTCTGAATAAATTTTCACTCGACCATAAACGAAAGGTACTTTTTTGCATGTCCGACAATTCGGACCCTGCCCCCACTCAGTTCCCGGGTTTAAGCTGATCGCGCAAGTTTTTGTTCAACTTTCGCAAGCTCAATTCGAGCACCTGGTCTGCATATTCGAGCAATGGCAAGATATCGAGCACCAATGCTCGGGCATGGTCAACAAGACCGTCAGTATTATTGTTAGCAATTAATTGCAGTGCCTTATCTACGGTCATCGGCTTTTTTTCACTCACTTCAGGAATGCCGACCATACAGTTTCCACCTTTTTTTATCGCTTCCGCGAGCCACTTATCCAGTTTTAAATTGACACTCTCATAACTGGTAGATTCGTTCGCAACGCAACTAAACAGGGCGCTGCTAAAGGTAACCGGTACCTGTTTTCCGGCTATGCTAATCCGCTTCTTCTTGATACTTTCTCTGATACGATTTATCCCGGCTACTGCACCAATGGCATTAGTCACCGGAAACAGGATGCAAAACTCAGCCTTTTCGAGGTAACACAGAATATCTTCACTTCGAAGGGATTGCTGCATTATCCTGGCTACTGCCTGCACGATGAATACTGCTGCACTTTTATCGAAGCTCGCCACAATAGCCTTCAAATTATCTACTTTAAGCTTGCAGATGCTGACATGGCTTTTATGCCGTAAAGAAAAGGATAATTCCTGTTTCAGCCGAGATTTAAAAAAGTTTAACTGACTCAATTGCTGCAATAAATTAACTGCGGCAACTTGCGTCATCTCAACAGTATGATCTTCCGAATACTGGATGTATAACTGCGCGTGTAATCGCACTCGAGTAGTGAGTTCGGTACTCGAAAACGGCATGTTGATAAAATCGGTGGCACCGAGACGAAATGCGGATTCGCGATCTTTTTCCCGGTCACTTTCCCCCACTAATAACAAAACTGGTCTTGCGGCCAGGTGCTTATCGCCAGCATTTCGGACTCTCTCAAGCAGCCCAAACTGACCTATAGCCATAGACAGCTCGCAAATTAATACCGAGATATTCGATACTTCGAGCATTTTCTCCCAGGCCATCTCAGCAGTTTCAGCATGGAGGACGGTAAAATACTCGCGTAATAATTTACTGATTGATCGCGTACTTTGCGGTGATTTCGATACTAGTAGTACAACCGATTTTTCACTGGTGTCATTCATGCCTGAGATTTATAAATAGATTGCGCCTGACTATAATCTATTATCACCCATAAATGACCTGCTATTTACTATTTAGGAAAATCAGGGGCAGATGAGTTTTGCTGAAACTACCCCAAATAGTAATTCCTGAGGTCCATCATTAAATTGACATTTACTTATTTTAATTCGATAATTCTAATATTATGGAATTATCGAATTATGTAATCCAGCTTTCATCCCTGGCACACGAATCCAGGTTGACTATTTTTCGACTGCTGGTGAGTGCTGGCCCTGCCGGTATAACGCCTGGAAATATATCTGCATCTATTTCCCTGCCTGCGGCAACCCTTTCGTTTCACCTGAAGGATTTAAGAAATGCCGGGTTAATTCACCAGAAGAAGCAGGGGCGTTCGATTAAATATTCTGCTAATTACCAATCGATGGATAGCCTGATTCAGTTTCTATATAAAAATTGTTGCAGCGCATCTTCCTGTTAAACGGAGAAAATGATGAAAAAAATGCACATTCATATCAGCGTACCAGACCTGGCCGATAGTATCCTTTTCTATACGGGTTTGTTTGATAGCGGCCCGACTAAATTAAAATCTGACTATGCGAAGTGGGATCTTGAAGAGCCGCCCGTGAACTTTGCCATTTCTACTGGTAGCCGAAATATCGGGCTCGATCATCTGGGTATACAGGTCGACAGTGAAGCCGAAGTCGAAAAGATCAAATGCAACCTTGAACAGGCATCGCAATCTGCCGGAGAAATTAAATCGGGCGTATGCTGTTATGCTGAATCGTCCAGATCCTGGAGTATCGACAAGGCCGGCATCCACTGGGAAAGTTTTGTTACGATGAAAGACGCTGAGATGTACGGCGAAGATTCCCTGACGAACCATAATAGCGGCTGTCATACCGAGGGGCCAGGTGACCAACAACATGATTGTTGTTAGGTAAGAAATTAAAGTCTGATAAAAAACGTCGCAATCCAGTCTGCCAGTACCTGCGTATCGGCCTTACGGCCGGTAGCCTGCATATCGGCCAAAGCCTTTGTAGCCACTTCCTCAGGTACTATATTGCCACTGTACATTTCAAGCAGTGCGGTTTCATACTCTTCTCCAAACTCGGGGTGCGCCTGTATGGTAATGATCGAGTCACCGTAGCTAAGGCCGGCGTAGGGACAAAATTCAGAACTGAAAAACGGCCTTGCAGCGGGTGGTTTCTCGACTACCTGATCCTGGTGAAAAGCATAGATACCGACCTGCTCCGGATCACCGTCCATCCACTTTTGCACCGCATCGATTTTATAGCTATGTAACCCAACCGCCCATCCCCTGTCCGATTTCACCACTTCCCCACCGAGCGCCTGAGCAATTATCTGATGCCCGAAACATATACCGACAAGAGGTACCGAAGCATGATTAAGCGCTCGAATAAAATCCTGTAAAACAACCATCCAGCTAAGATTTTCATATACTCCAAAGCGCGACCCAGTGATAAGCCAGCCTTCGCAATCATGGACTGAGGCTGGCATTTCGCCTTGTATAACACTGAACGTCTGATACTGAAGATCCCGTTTAGCCCGGTTCAGTAATGAAGCGAACATGACTGGATAGGGATCGTACTTACCGACCAGCCTTTCGTTTAATAGCCCAGTTTCGAGTATACCTATTTTCATTATTTAGATGCCTGGTATGTCCAGTGCAATATATCATCCTGATTCTGTTATCGACAAAATTACGCGAAGCAGGCACCCGCCAGCTATGTGCATAGAATGGTAACTCATTGAAGTGTCTAAAACGTTCAGAGTGACTATCAGCTACCTCGTAAATCGATTCCCCAACCAGATACATGGACCAGGGCATACCACTAAAGCCGCCGTCGAATACGCAAACTTGGGCTTCGAAACAGGCTTGAAACCAGTCGCGCCCAGCCGACGGGTTTGCCGAGGCCGCATAATGCAATACCTATGTGGGTCGGTGCCTGCTTCGATGGTGTCGACTTATTCATCCCTTCTGGCCCATTAACAGGGTAATTCCAATTCGAATTTAATGTGATCACAAACTTTCAATTTGGTCAAGAACGATTTATTATCATTTATAGTTTCCCGTCTAATTTTGTGATTAAATATTAATTAATCTCCCTGAAACCACTAATAATATGCAAGCATCTAAATCTACTAATCTTGAATTATTGATGCTGGAAAGGGCCGCGTCGCAGAACACCAATCAATGGGTTTACCAGTTACTACGCACTAATTTGCTGTGCGGAAAAGTTCAGCCAGGTCTTCCGCTGACGATTAGAGGAGTTGCTGAAGCGCTGGGTGTGAGCCCGATGCCGGTACGAGAAGCCTTTCATCGGCTAGCTTGTGAAGGCGCGGTCGAGGTAAAAAATAATCGTCGCGTGATCGTGCCAATAATGACCGCAGAAAAATTCAGCGAGTTATGCGACCTGAGGATATTACTCGAAACTCACGCCGCACAAAGCGCTTTACCTTATATTAGAGATCCGGATATAGTTAGCCTGGAGCTTATTGATGGCAAGATTGACGAAGCGGTCCAGGAAGGCAATGTTGAAAACATGAGCCTGCTCAATCAGGATTTTCATCGTACCCTGTATAGCGCCAATCCCTTCCAGATTGTCGTACCCTTGATTGAAAGCCTGTGGCTTCAGCTTGGGCCCTTTTCCAGGATAGCTATCAGTAAACTAGAGAAAATATACATCGTCGATCGGCACGTCGAGGCAATAGCCGCCCTCAAACAGCAAAATTCGTTTGCTTTGCGGCGCGCTATCGAAGCCGATATCCGCGACGGCATTGCTTCCATTAATTCTGTTGAGGGCATCCACAATTATTTCGAGGGTGTCGCCTGATTCGAGCCTGGCAAAGCGCAGTATTTCGTGATCACTTTAAACACAAAAATCAGAACTCAATCGGAGACTGGAATAGTTATTTGTGATCACATAGTAAGAAGAACTATTCACCGAAGGCATATATATGAAGCAACTTTCGAGCAGCCAGTTAAATAGAGAAATAATAGATTTAATTCAAAATCACCCCGAAATTGACGAATTTGAAGTGCTTGCGATTGACTTAAGTGGTCATTTTTACGGTAAACGCTATCCGATTGCCAGTTTGAAATCTTTTGCTAGCGAAGGACTCGCATTTCCAAGGAGCGCTATCGTTATGAACGCACTGGGGGAACCGCTAGAAGGTATTTACTATGGAGAAGGTGATGGCGACCCCGATGCGCAGTTTTCTCTGATTCCAGGCACTTTGTCGGTCAACGACTGGGGTAACAAGCCCCGCGCCCAGATAATGGCCACTGCTTCTAGCGGCAAGGAAGCCACGTTTTTTGAACCCCGTAACCTGCTAAAGAAAGTCCTGCAAGCCTACCAGACCAAAGGCTGGCATCCGACCGTTGCCTTCGAACTCGAATTTTTCCTGTTCTCCCGCAAACGCGATGACCAGGGTTTGATCCAGATCGTACGAAACCCCAAGACAGGCCGCCCTGACTCGCCGACTCTGTTGTCCAACACCCGTATTTCCGATTTTGAACGGGTAATAGACAACATCATCGAAGCCTGTAACCAACAAAACATCGAGACAGGAGCCGTTTCGGCTGAAATGGGTGCTGGACAGTTCGAAATTAATTTTAACCACCATAGTGATGTGATGCGCGCGGCCGATGAAACCTGCCTGTTTAAACGTACCGTGATCGAGACCGCCAAAAAACACGGCATGATGGCAACCTTCATGGCCAAACCCTTGCTCGATCAGCCGGGGAATGGAATGCACATGCATATCAGCGTACTCGATGACAAAGGAGAAAATATTTTTAATGCGGGCAACAAGCCACAGCAGCGATTGCTGCATGCGATAGGCGGGCTACTCGATACGATGCCCGCGGCTATGTCTTTTTGGGCACCGAATATTAATTCTTATCGCCGCTATTCAGGTGGTAACAGTTGCTCTCCGGTAAGCCTGAGTTGGGGCCATGAAAATCGCACCGTCGCGTTTCGTATTCCACTGGCAAAGGATGGCGCCTGGCGTGTGGAAAACCGGGTCCCTGGCGCCGATGCTAACCCTTACCTGGCTATGGCGGTTTCGCTCGCTGGCATGCTGCATGGCATGAATCATAAGCTAGATCCCGGTAAACCTTGCGACGGATCGGTGGAAAACGGGGACGAGTATCTACCGCTTAGCCTGAGTTCGGCGCTTGCTATCTCTATTGGTAGCGAAGTACTGATCGATATTCTCGGCCGCGATTTCATCGAACTATACTGCCAACACCGCAAAGCCGATAAAGCGGCTTTCGAGCAATTTATCAACGCACGGGAATACGACTGGTATCTTTAACCAGTAGATACCAGGCCAAAAAATCTCAGTGGTAAAGAATCATGAATAACGACGAATTCACTAATAGTGTTTCAATGCACTCTAACCTGTTTGGATATATGGGTGCATCCTTAAGCCGAAATACAGACGATGCTGATGTGTTCGTGGTTGGCTTGCCCTACGACCTTGCGACTACTGGACGCGCCGGAACACGTAGCGGCCCAACGGCTATTCGCCAGGCTAGCGGCAATCTGCGCTGGGAAGCAAAGCGCTGGCCCTGGAATTTTTGCGTATTCGATCGTCTGCGAATCGCCGACTATGGCGATCTGGAATTTCCGGCAGGTAACCACAAGAGCCTGTTCGAACAGATCGAGCAACATTATGGCACATTGCTCGCAGCCGGAAAAACTACTCTAAGTTTTGGCGGCGACCACTTTGTGACCCTGCCGTTATTGCGTGCGCATCATAAGGCGTACGGCAAGCTCGCGCTGATTCATTTCGACGCACATACCGATACCTACTCAGAATCAGGTTCGACCTACAACCATGGCAGCATGTTTTTCCATGCACCGAAAGAAGGAATCATCGACCCAGCCAAAAGCATTCAGGTAGGCATACGCACCGAATATGACGAAGCCACGCACGAATTCCAGGTCATCAGCGCTTCCCGTGCCAACGATCTAACGGCCGAGCAAATAATCGAGCAGATCAGCGCACGCGTCGGTGATTCGCCCTGTTACCTGACTTTCGATATCGACTGCCTGGATCCAGCCTACGCGCCCGGAACCGGCACCCCGGTAATCGGTGGTCTGACGACCGACCGCGCACTAAAAATCCTGCACGGCCTGCAAGGTCTGAATCTGGTCGGTATGGATATAGTCGAAGTCGCACCTTCGTACGATCACGCGGAAATCACCGCGCTGGCGGCTGCGACCCTGGGCTTGGAGATGCTGTATGTGTTCGCGGCTAAAGGGAATAGCAAATTTTAACACCCTATTTTCACTATTCCAGCCAGTCAAGAAAGGAGATGCGCGAAACTGGTTTAGTACTCTATACAAATAAAAATTTGTCCAGCTTTGCCAGGTAGAATTTTACTGCCTGTCGGGCGGGTTACTCACCGATTTTTTGGCTACCTGTAAAGGCTTAATCATATTTGTATAACAGGGCACAGACCCTGATGTTTGATTAAAATAGTCAAAAACCCCAGCCCAGGCTTAAGCCAACAAAATCACCACCGACTTCGATATTGTTGAAGCCAAACAATTCGGAGCTGGAATCTAATTCAAACCGGCGCGCGTGAATACCAATTCGCTGTTCGCCAAATTTGTAAATCAATCTTAATCCATACTGTAGCGATATATCGGTGTCCCGATCCTGCTGGAAAGTGACGGGAATGCTGAATAAAGTGCCGTGCAATTCATAACTGATTAGATTATAACCAGCTCCAATCAGCCCATAGAACTGAAGATTCTCTTCTACCGGATAAGGCGCCACGAGGCTGGCGCTAAAGTTGGATTCATCGACGTCAACTTTATCGCTGACCGAGCAAAGAAAGCATCGGATTTTCGTATTGAGCTGTCAGGTCAACCGTGGCTAAGTTCACAGAATGACAGGGGCCGCGCTTAGGAATTCGCCACCTCAGGTAACACGGACGCAAGCACATCGATACCGTTTCTAAGTATTTCAGGCGGAACACTCGCAAAACCCAGCACCAAGCCACCGCGCTTTGGCGGGTGTTGGTAGCAGCTGGACAAAGGCATGATGTCGATTCCCCGGGAAGCCGCGGACTCAGACACGGCCACATCATCTATGCCCTCTGGCAACCAGCCTATCAGGTGAAATCCCGCATTGGTTGGTGAGACATCAAGCAAACCATCGAGTTTCGAGTGCGCCGCTTCAAGCAAGGCATCCTGGCGTTCTTTATAAATCTTACGCATGCGGCGAATATGTCGTGCAAAATGCCCCTCCGTGATGAAATTCGCCACCGCCGCCTGCAAGTGTGTTGGCGGACCTTTCGAAATAATACCAATGGCGGAAGTAAAAGCTTCCGACAGACTCGGCGGAATTACCAGATAGCCAAGACGCAATGAGGGGAAAAGAACCTTGCTGAAAGTTCCGATATAGATCGTACACTCATGCTGATCGAGCCCCTGCATCGCTGGCAATAGCTGGTCGATATAGCGAAATTCACTATCGTAATCATCTTCTATCAACCAAGCATCCCTCTGGCGTGCCCATTCGAGAATTTCCAGACGACGCGAGAACGGCATGACCATGCCGAGTGGAAGCTGGTGTGAGGGCGTTAGGTAAGCGAGCCGGGCATTTGGTTCCAGCGCGCAACCTGCTGTAACGTCGAGACCGTGTTTATCGACTGGCACTGGTATCAAATTTAAGCCCGCAGCTACAAATGCGCCTCGAGCCCCAACGTATCCGGGCTCTTCAACCCACACCGAATCACCAGGATCGAGAAGCATATTGGCGACCAACCCAAAGGCCTGTTGCGCTCCTGCTACGATAATAACCTGTTCCCAACGACAGGTTATACCACGAGCGCTCGCGAGATAGGATGCGATCGCTTTTCGTAAGGGTCGGTATCCAGCCAGTTCTCCATAGCCCATTTTCCCATCATCAAGCCTGTGCCACTGGCGTGCAAGAACCTTTGCCCAGATTTTGAAGGGGAATTGTTCCAGTCCAGGAACGCTGTGAACAAAGGAGCGTGCATGAGAATAGCCTGAATTATCCTGAGCGTCGGCGATCTTGAGCCCGCACCTGGAAAGGGATGCAGCAGAAAGAGGTTTTTCTACCCCTGATAATTTCTTGGTGGCTGCTGGTTGCAATAGCTCATCGATGATTTGCGACGCAACGTAGGTTCCAGAGCCTCAGCGGCTGGACAAATAACCTTCGGCTATTAACTGATCGAACGCATGTCTGACCGTTGTTCTTGATACTTTGAGGTCGTACATCAATTCGCGTGTCGAAGGAATCCGTGTCCCCGAAGCAAGTTCTCCGGAAATAATTAAGCTGCGTAAAGTATCGTAAATCTGATGGTAAAGCTGCACGGTGGAATTTCGGCTCAGATTTATTGCATCTAAAAATGCGCCATCGGGGGATTTGGACATGATCTTCTTATGTTAAAGCATGCAAATTGGGCTTCCCATTTTGTTCTATAGTGGGTCTTGACACAAGCCCGCTTTAACAACAAGCTACATCATAATAAGCACCAGGCGGGTAAACACTATTATCGGGGACTCCCCCGAGGAAAACACTATGATCAAGCTAAAAACATTTATCGTCACGGCTGTGCTGGCCGTGTTGCCGATATCACTGGCACAGGCGGCGGGCGGGACTTTCCTTACGGCTCACGATCTTGGCTTCGGCGGTTCAGAAAATGCCGATCCGATCCACCCGAATCGCTTCTGGCAGGTCACCGAAAAGACAATGAACCGTCTAGTCCGGCCATCCGCGGCGGGAGAACCTACCCCGGATCTGGCTGTGTCCTGGTCGGCAAATGATGCTGCGACCGAATGGACGTTTAAGCTCCGCGCAGGCGTCAAGTTCCACGATGGGACTGATTTTGATGCAGCCGATGTAGTCGATTTGCTGAATCGAATTAAAGATCCTGAACTCGACTCACCCGTCGCTTCCGTCCTTGCGGTGATGGAGAAAGTCGAGGCCATCGATCCTTTGACCGTGAAAATATCCTTGTCTGCGGCTCATGCGGATTTTCCCATGCTGATCATGGATTATCGTATTCGGATGACCCCCTCAGGTTCAGGCGATACGATTGGGAAGACAGGCATCGGCACCGGCCCGTTTATTCTGGAAACTCTCGACCCTGAGGGTACGACAGTGCTGAAGGCCAATCCCGACTATTGGGAAGGGGCACCGGCTGTTGAAACAATTAAGATCATCGCCATTCCAGACGCACAGGCTCGTGTCCAGGCGTTGCTTAGCGGCCAGATAGATATGCTTCGTCATATTTCGGCACAGGAGAAGGTGCTCTTCGAAAACAATCCGAAATTTAAAATTCAACAGGTCAACACGGGTGACTGGCTGGCGGCTATCGTTTTTAGAACCGACATCGAACCTTTCACCGATGTTCGCGTCCGTAAGGCGGTGCGTATAGCTGCCGATCGCGAGGCTATGATTAATCTGGTGCTAGGCCCCGGTGGCGGTGTTGTCACATGTGACCACCCGGTATGGACAGGCGATCAATACCGCGCACAGATCGAATGCCCACAACAAATTGATGAGGCTAAACGGTTGCTTGCTGAAGCGGGCTATCCCGATGGTATCGAAATTGATGTAGTCACCAGTGACCTCAGAGCCCTCTGGGTCGATATGGTCCAGGTTTACCAACAGCAGGTTGCGGCGGCGGGGATCAAGATTAATCTGGTGAAGGCCCCGGCGGACGGATATTGGTCGGACGTGTGGATGAAAAAACCAGTTGTGACCACGAGTTGGGGACAGCGTCCTGCTGATCAGGTGTTCAATGAAGCTTATCGCAGTACCGCTTCCTGGAATGAGAGCTATTGGAAAAATCCCGAATTTGATCGAAAGTTGGATCAGGCTCGCCAGGAACTCGATCGCGCGAAACGCACGGCTCTTTACCAGGACCTCCAAAAAATGCTTTTTGAAGAGGGCGGAACTTTCACCCCGTTCCATGTGAATCAGGTGGTCGTGACGAGCGCTCGGGTAACGGGACTTCCGGTAATGTTCGACGATGGCGTTCAATACCACAATGTAAGTGTTGGCGAGTAAACACTGTTCGCTGTTGGTTAATTCGGGCACAACGTAAAAACAGGAGCGCAAGGAGTTTCCCTGGTCGGTAACCCCTTGCGCATCCCTCCCAGTTTCAGCCAGTCGTTGGGAAAATAAATTTGAAACTCGTTAGCTATAATATCCGTTTTGGTCTCGGCCTCGATCAGAAAGTTGATCTAGAACGCATTGCTGATACCGTAAAAGACGCCGACATCATCGCTCTGCAGGAAGTCGAACGTTTTTGGAAGCGAAGTGGCATGACGGATCAGCCGGAAATAATTTCAAGTTATCTGAAACAATACTATTGGCTTTACTTCCCGGCCTTTGATGTAGATGCAAGCGAGGTCAATGGCGACGGGTCCATTTTAAATCGACGCCGCCAATTTGGTCCCATGGTACTTTCTCGATGGCCCATTCGCATGGCGCGTTACATCGTGTTCCCGAAATTGGGCACGATAGACAGTTTGGCTATGGATACGGGGGCTATAGAGTGCGTCGTCGATACGCCTTCGGGATCTTTAATGGTTTATTCCCTTCATCTATCTGCGGTTTCAAGCCGCGACCGCCTGATGCAGGTTGATCGTTTATTGGAATTCTACCGCAACGCCCCGGTGAGCGGCGGTTCCTGGACGGGGGGTGGTGAGTGGGTTACCGACCCAGTCGAGAGCAAACATATGGCTGAGCTGAACTGGAGTAATGATGAGTCTATTCCACTGATACCCAAAGAAGCTGTAGTGATGGGTGACTTTAACATGATACCCGATAGCGAAGAATACAACCGGATGGTTAGCGCGCCGGACCATAGCTTTGGTCGGGTTGGGCATACGGACAGTTTTCTCGATAGCTGGACTGTGGCCAGGGAACGTTCAGATGAACGTGTCAGTTGGTTCCCCGATCCCTCCGAGCGTAAACCTGGCTATCCTATATGCCTGGATTACTGCTTCATATCGCCTTACCTGTCACAAAAGGTCCAGCGCGCCTGGATCGAGCAGGATTCGATTGGCTCGGATCATAAACCTTATTGTGTTGAACTGGACTTCTGAATTCATGCGTAATGCCCCACCTCCTTGCTATCTGATGACGTGATAGCGACACTAGTAAATCGCTTGATCGCTGCAGGCAAGCGAACGGGGGCATTATGATCAAGCTTTTCCTGCAAAGAATTGTGCTCGGATTACTCACGCTGGTGTTTGTCTCCGGCATTGTGTTCGTTGCGGTAGAAGCCCTCCCCGGTGATGCCTGTACGGCCTATCTGGGGAGGATGGCCAAGGGAACACGTCTGGAAAACTGCCGCAGGGATTTCGGGATCGAGCGTCCCGCCCTGACACGGTACGCCGAATGGACGCTGGGGACGCTGCAGGGCGATTTCGGTATGTCCTTGAGCCGCGATAAGCCGATCTCCGACATCATCGGCACACGTCTTCGAAATACACTGATTCTTGGTTTGAGCGCAACTCTTATCGGCGTGCCACTAGCAATTTTTCTGGGAATTATTGCGGGTCTCTGGCGAGATCGACCGCTGGATCTGTGGATTTCCACCATCGCGATCTTCGCTATGACAATTCCCGAGTTCGTGAGCTCAACACTGTTGATTTTGGTATTTAGCGTGTGGCTTGGCTGGCTTCCAGGCATCGTAACAACGCCGCCCAACGCGCCGCTAACCGAGTTCCTGTCAGATATTATCCTTCCTATCATCGCGCTCGCGCTGGTTATGACGGCTCACATCCTGCGCATGGTTCGTACCAGCGTGATCGACGTCATGGGTAGTGATTACGTCCAGATGGCGCGGCTTAAGGGTGTTCCTTACTGGCGCATGGTGTTTCGGCATGTGTTGCCAAACGCCCTGTTGCCAACGATCAATCTTGTCGCTTTGACGATTGCATGGTTATTGGGAGGCGTCGTCGTCATCGAGGTGGTGTTTAATTATCCCGGCCTCGGTCGCCTGACGATTGATGCTATTTCGGATCGCGATCTCGCACTGGTTCAAGCCATTGCTCTCGTATTAGCGGCTGTCTACATTGGTCTTAACCTGTTTGCGGATTTGTTGACATTGATTGTTAATCCGAGGCTCAGGACGATGCGGCATTAATCATGAGTGACACAACAACCCTGATACGAGAAAATGCATTCGTTAAACTGTTGAATATTTTAGCAGATATGGTTTCGCGGCCTTCCGGCCTCGTGGGGCTCTCTCTGGTCGGTTTCCACATTGTTCTGGCTATCGTATCACCGGCCATCGTGCCTTACGATTACAGGGTTATGGATTCTCTGGCGATCCTCAGCGGACCTTCGGCCGAACATTGGTTGGGCACTGATAACCTTGGGCGTGATATTCTGACGCGAACAATGCTAGGTGGCCAACAGGCACTCCTGGTGACCAGTATTGGAACTGTGATCGCCATAGCGTGGGGCGGTATGTTAGGGGTCATGTTAGGGCTCATCGGTGGGTGGCTCGAGAATCTCGTGATGCGTCTGGTCGATGCTTTTCTTGCGATTCCATGGATATTGTTCCTGCTGTTGATCGTTTCTGTGGTTGGCCTCGGTAACGCTGTGCTGATCCCTACGCTGGCTTTTTTCTACGGTATCCCTGTTGTACGAATGTCCCGAGCGGCAACCCATGATGTGGTGGCGCTCGATTATATTACGGCTGCCAGGGCGCGAGGTGAATCGAGAATAACAATAGTAATAAAAGAACTGCTGCCCAACGTGCTGGATGTTTTGCTGGTTGAAGCGGCCATGCGCTGGTCATGGATGCTTCTGGCGTTTAGCTCGCTGTCATTTCTCGGGTTTGGCGTTACGCCTCCTACGGCGGACTGGGGCTTGATGATTGCTGGTGCGCGGAGCTTCATGTCGTTTGCGCCCTGGGCCGTGCTGGCGCCTGTGGTCGCGCTCAGCTCTTTGATTATCGGAATCAACTTGAGTGCCGATGCATTAGCCAAGGCTTTGGGTATAGACCGCGCCCAAAAGGCACCGCTATAGAAATGATGATGAACGATCCACTGATTCAGGTAAAAGATCTCAGCGTCGGTTTTACCAATCGTGCAGGTGACACGCTGCCAATCCTGCGCAACATTGATCTGTCGCTCCACAAGGGCGATACGATTGGGCTGGTTGGTGAATCGGGATGTGGCAAGAGCACCCTGGCTCTCGCCATGATGGGCTACCTGAAAACCGGTCTGCGTGTATTGGACGGGGAAAGCGATTTTAAAGGGCACGATGTGTTCGGTCTCGACCATCATGCTCTGGAAGATATTCGCGGCGGCGAATTGGCGCTGATCCCGCAAAATGCTGGCCAGTCATTGACACCGACAATGCGGATTGGGCAGCAGATCAACGAAGCATTGATGCTGCACACCAGCCTCTCGAAATCTCAGTGGCGTGAGCGCTCCATTGAAGTCCTGACACAGGTTCGTCTGCCAGAACCGGAAGTCCTGTTTGATCGCTACCCGCACGAACTTTCTGGTGGTCAGCAGCAGCGTGTTGCCATCGCCATGGCGCTGGCCGGTGAGCCAGACGTATTACTGCTCGATGAACCTACGACGGGACTCGATGTAACCACGCAAGCTCATGTGCTGGAGTTGTTGAGTGGGCTGGCGGCAGAGACTGGAATGGCTATGGTTTATGTCAGCCACGACCTGGGAGCTATTGCGCGAATCTGTGATACGGTGGTGGTGATGTACGCTGGGGAAATAGTCCTCAGTGGTACAGCACGCCAGGTACTGAAGCACCCTGATCACCCCTATGCTCGTGGGCTCCTCTCATCGATTCCGCGATTAAAGGAAGCCGTTGTGCCGGCGTCAATGCCTGGACAGCCTCCAGCCCCTGGAGGAGCAGGTAATGGGTGCGGATTTGTGGACCGCTGCCCCCTGGCTGAACAACTATGCCACGATGAGAGGCCGCTACTGGAACCCGGGGCAGGCAGTGAAATGGTACGTTGCCATTTTCATGAAAGCCTTGAACAACTCCCACCTCCTGAGCCGCCAAAACGACCCGAGCGAGCGAATCTGGAGGGAGCGGACAGCATTTTGCAGCTCGAAGATGTGGCGATCAGCTATCACGAACCCGGTTTTTTTGAAAATATTCTGGGACTTGAATCGATGGTTCCCCCCACAGTCGATAGAGTCAATTTGACTATCCGCAAAGGCGAAACTATTGGATTAGTGGGTGAATCCGGAAGTGGTAAGTCGACCATTCTTCGGGCGATTGCTGGCTTGAAAGCGCCATTGAAAGGTTCAATTAAGTTTGAATCGACTGAAAACTTAAATGTTTCTGTCGATCATCGCGCAAAAGACACCTTGAGAAGAATACAGCTCATTTTCCAAAATCCGGACTCATCTTTGAATCCGCGCCAGACAGTAGGCGAGATCTTGACTCAACCCCTGAAACTTTACTTTGGCCTTCAAGGGGAGGAATTGCGTGAGCGTATTGAAGCCCTACTGAATCGCGTTCGCCTACGTGTGGATTATATCGGTCGCTTGCCCAGTCAGCTATCCGGCGGTGAAAAGCAACGGGTCGCAGTGGCACGCGCATTCGCGGCTGAACCGGATCTGGTTTTGTGTGATGAGGTGACCTCCGCCCTTGATGTCTCGGTTCAGGCGGCTGTTCTCGAGTTGCTGACCGAGCTTCAGGCGGAGCAGGACACGACTTATATTTACGTTTCGCATGACCTGTCGGTCGTCCGCGCCGTGTCCGATCGGGTGGCCGTGCTTTACCAGGGCAGGCTATGTGAAATAGGGCCTGCGGAAAAAGTTTATAGCTTGCCTTCTCATCCCTACACGGAAGCGCTGCTTGGTGCGGTACTGGAACCTGATCCTGACATTAAGCCCAACCTGGTAACCGAAGATATCGTTGAACTCTCACCACCACCATCTGGATGCCCGTTTCAACGGCGCTGTTCGAGGCGCATAGGCGAGGTATGTGACAGGGAAACTCCTCCGTGGCAATCTACCGGGCAGGGCCATGTGATCGCCTGCCATATCCCCCTCGATGAACTACAGGTTATGCAGAAACAGACAGACATGAGCCCTGCAACCCTGGTCGGAGATAAAACGGGCTTACTGATCACATAGAGGTCGTTGTCAACCACTAGTATCTGGTCCCGGAGAAATTACTGTAAGTCCTGACGCTCGCGTAGTTGGGCGCAAGCGAAGTCGGTCCGCCTTATTTATTCAAGGCCGCCATCGATCACACGATATAGTGGCATGCGCTTTTTTCTCCTTGTTCTGGCCAGCACCGACCTTGAAAGTTTCTGTTACCACACACCTAGAATCCACTCTTCGAGCATCACTGTCTGTCGCTCCGGGATACTGAGCGGCGGTGAAAAGTATGATTCCAGCGCTCCGCGACGATCCATCTCCTGGATCCAGGCCGCAACAGAAAAAGAACTCTCGATGTGACCGGCCATTATTCTCGACCCGATATTTTCCAGTTACACATCGACACCCAGGCACAATCTCCATTATGTATTTAATAATCGGGACAATGTATAGTCTTCGTTCCAGAAATAATAATACTAGGAGAAGGATATGAACGAAAATGTACAGCATGAAGTCAGCTGTTTTTGCGGTGCCGTAAGTATTACCGTAACTGGCGAGCCTGAGGTCATGGGCTATTGTCATTGCGACTCCTGTCGTAATTGGTCTGCCGGCCTTACGCATGCATTTACATTATACAAGTCCACAAATTTTAACCTCACCAAGGGGTCCGATAATATTACGGGGTTCGATAAAAATCCGGTCAGCGGAGACACAACCGTCGTCAGCAATCGTGTCTGGTGTAAAACTTGTGGCGGACATCTCTACATTGACCACCCAACAATGGGATTAATCGACGTACCGGCCGCCCTTATAAAAGACCTGGACTTTAAACCTGCCTTTCATGTCCATTATCAAGAGACTGTACACAAGATGAAAGACGGCTTACCTAAGTTCAAAGACATGCCGAAAGAAGTGGGTGGCTCTGGTGAAGAATTACCCGAATAGTACAAAAATCCTATTCGTTCTCTTTACCTCCAACTAATCGAGACAGTATAAATATTGGACTAGGTCGCTACTGAAACAAACCTACCTCGGGTGAAATCACTCAAATAACGCTGCGCCGATGCGTCGGACCGACCTTTCCCAGGGCGCTCTCGTTTCAGCCCTGTGAAACGAAGTTACTGTGCAATTCACCCCGAGCCAGCGTCACCCTCTTAGATACCTTCGCGAATCTACCCAGGCTAATTGGGCGCGGGAACGCTATTAGTAAATTAGGGTGCAACTGCACAATGGTTATCCCAAATCCGGCATTTCTCGCCGAAACAGCGGTTCATAAAAATCGACCTCCGATTCGAGATTTCGCGCGGCCAGATGCCCATCGTAAACTGCGGCCGCTATTGTTCCCGGTGCATTGCAGTCACCGATGGCCAGCAAGGTTTTAAATCGGTTTTGGTGGGGCAACAAAGCCTGGTATAGATCATCGGCGGGTAGCCTGGAAGTGACTAGTATGATGGTGTCGAAGGGTATCTCCTGCTGATGTTCATTTAGGTAAACATTCGCGATTTGTGCACTGCCTTCACTGACACGAAGCAGTTCGTGCGATGTCGTCAGGGAAACACCCAGCGACAGTAGCCTTGATTGAATCTTTTCCTGCTCGAGGGTATTTTCGGTCCAGCTCGAAACCTTTGAATCGGGTGTAACCAGATGCACATCCAGTCCATCCTGCCGGCATTGTTCGGCAATTACGCCACCCAGGTAGTAATGGTCATCGTCGTAAATTAGCACCCGCCCCTGTGGTTTAGTACCGGAGAAAATGTCGTCAGGGGTTAGCACCGACACCGACTCAACACCCTCAATTGAGAAAGCATGTCGACGCCCGATGCCATCACGTCGCCAGTCTGAGCCAGTGGCGATGAGTATATGGCGTATTTCGAGTTCGAGAATATCCTCTGCTGAAAGCCGATTATCAAGATATAATTGTACGTTGGGCAGACGCGCTATCTGGGATTCACGATAATCGCGCACGCGCGCGTAACTTGCCAGACCCGGTAATTGACTTTCGAGTGCTACCCGACCACCGAGTGTTTTAGTTGCTTCGGCAAGAGTCACCGCATAGCCACGTTTGCCGAGTTGCATCGCGCATTCCATTCCGGCGGGTCCACCACCGACTACTAGCACCCCATCGTCACTGGCGGCTTTCTGAATGTTTTCCGGGTGCCAGTTACGCTTCCATTCCTCGCCCTGGGTCGGGTTTTGCGTGCAGCGTATCGGAGCGACAATCATGTCTTGCGCAACGCATATATTGCAGCCTATACATTCGCGGATATCTTCGAGACGCCCTTCCTCGATCTTTCGTGGTAAGAACGGGTCGGCAATCGAAGGCCGCGCCGCGCCGATTAAATCCATAACGCCGCGTTTGATCTGCGACACCATCGCATCCGCCGAAGTAAATCGACCGACTCCAACCACCGGCTTACTGGTCAGGGTTTTAACAAATGCCGTATATTTTTCCTGGAAACCCTCCATCGGCTCAAAGCGCGCAGTGGCGGAATCGTTATCCCAGCCGCTAACATTCACATCCCAAAGGTCTGGTAGTTCGGCGAGCATACCGATAATATCGCGCCCTTCGCATTCGGCCCGCAATCCATCCTCGCCTCGCAGCTCGTCGACAGCGAGCCGCATGGCAACGGCGCATTGGTCTCCGACTGCTTCCTTGACTGCAGTGAGTATTTCTCTGGTCAGACGAACACGGTTTTCCAGGCTACCACCATACTGATCCGATCGTCGGTTATAGTGAGGTTTGAGGAAGTGCTGAAGTATACTCATGTCGTGCCCGGCGTAGACGTAGACGATATCGTAACCCGCCTTTCTCGCCAGTTTTGCTGCATTGACATGCCATTCACGTATATCATGAATATCACGCAGGGTCATCGCGCGTGCCTGTATCGGGTAATTACCATGGATTACTGTGGCACTAGGGGACATCGGCGCGATGCGGCTATAATTATTCGGTGCGTGGAGCGCACCATAGACTAACTCAATACCGGCGAGTGACCCGAATTCGTGTACCGCATCAGTCATCAGGCGATGCGGAGGTATATCTTTTTCATCCCACAGTCTTCCTTCAAAACTCGGTGTTATTTCAGCACTGGGATGAATTTCTACTTCCTGTGTACAAACCACACCCCAGCCACCCTCGGCCTTGATGCGCCGATTTTCAACCTCTGCTAGCGGGCGACCGTGTCCCAGCGAATTGCAATGCGGTACCTGGTAAAACCGATTTTTAGTCGTGACCGGGCCAATTTGCAAGGGTTCAAATAAAATATCGTATTTTGGATCTCGACTCATTTTAGCTACTCATATTAACAACAACACGATCACGCGGCAGACCTTCTGCCGCCTGATACCAGATTTCTAATTCGCAAATATCAGCTGGAGACATAGCCTGGGACTGTACCGGCATGCCGACCAATGCAGTATTGGGCAGGCTACTGGGTCCAAACGACGCCTTGCGGCCATACAGATTAGCGGTTGAACGTCCTCCATACCAAATCTCGACGCCGGCCAAAGACTCGTGCACCGCATCAGTTATCAAACGCAAATTTTTTATATCTCCTTCGTCCCATAGGCTCTCGTGCGGGAAGGGATGGTCATCGGAGCTGGGATGGACAGAGCAATACTCGGTGCACACCACACCCCAGCCGCCTTCGGCCTTGACACCGTGCATGGCGGCCTCATCTGCGGCCTCTGATATCCCATGCCGCTAAAATGCGGTTCCTGGTAAAAACGATTGGGTGCGATCACCGGCCCGATTTTGACAGGATCAAATAGTGGATCGTAACGTGGGTCGCGCATCTAGGCTATTTCGGCCGTTTTACGGCGTAACAATAATTGCTGGTTTACCTGTTTTAAACTTCCTCGCTCTGGCGCCTGATCTAATGCCATTACCGGGATTAATTCACGCAACTGATTCTGAAAGGCACAAATTCCAATCTCTAAATCGGAGAGCAAAACTTCGTCAAATGCGCTGGATTCCATGCCTTGCGCCGCCCATTTCACAAGTCTAATATCTTCCTCTCCAGTATTATTGTTAATTGCGCTGCTCAGTGCCCGTGCTTTTTGCATCTCGGGTCGTTGATCAGGCAGGGCATAACAGGCACCCGCCATCACGCTTTTTTGAAACCCAGCAGGGTAAATTTGATATACCTCGACCGTATCCGGGGATAATGAAATCACCACACCAGGAAACATACCCCAATAAATCCATAAATGCTGATGCGATTCCGGTAGATGATTCGATACGGGCAAGGTTGCAATATAGTCCTGAACCAGCGGTGTCTTTGCCCTGCGATTTTTGAAACTGCCCTGAGATCGGCTCAAACCACATTCCAACACCTCATCGCGGTAGCTAGAACCGGTTAAATCAAAAAGCTCGGGATGCCCCATCGCCACGTGATAACCCTCTTTGTCGATATCTGTTATTGTTTTCCAGTCGAGATCAAAATCAAAATGCCAGGGCTGGCCACAGCTCTCCATATCGGCTATTTTATACAACCCTATTTCCTGGTCGGCTTCTGTTAATATCTGCGCAACTGATGGGCCAAAACCACTAAAACGCACGAAAATCAATCCATGCCAAACTTCGCAATCTAATGGCTTTAAGCCGTATTTGGATTTGTCGAGCGTTGGGAACTCTTTAGGTCTGGATATATTTTTGAGCTCACCATTGAATTGATACGACCATCCGTGGAACGGGCATACGATTGCATTATTGCAATGTCCCTTGTCTTCAGCTACTACCCGCGACCCCCGGTGCCGACATAAATTATGAAAAGCCCTCACCTGTCCGTCATTATCACGAATTACGACGGCACGTTCGTTAGCAATATTCAGACACTGGAAATCACCCGCTTCCGGAATATCCGAGACATGTGCTATCCAGTTCCAGTTTTTTAGAAACACCTCTTCTATTTCAAGCTGTGTCAGTTCTGAATTTTTGTAACACCATGCTGGCAACCCATTGCGCTTTCCACCTGCTTTTTGGTATAGCGCTTCTGCCGTAGTAAATTTCATAATCAATAACCTCCGAAATGAAATTCAATTTTTTACATCGAATTCAACTTTTAAATACGAAGCCCATGTTCGTCGATCCGCATGATCACTGTAAGGAATTTCAGCCACCCCAGGCTTGATGCTGATCACCCGGTTTATCTCGATCTAATTCGTCGTAGAAGTCACGCATCGCCAACTCGATTCCTTTACGCAAAATACCGACCATTTCGTCTATTTGTTCACGCGTAATCGTTAATGGTGGCGACATGACACACATGTTAACCAGGGGGCGGACAATCAATCCGAGCGCCTGGCAGTGCCGATCGATTCGATTACCAATTTCATAATCCATCGCCAGATTGGTATCACCCTGATTTAATTCGCATTCGACACAAGCCATCAACCCGATACCACGCACATCGCTGACGATTGGAATATCTCGCAAGGTCTGTAACTGTTCCTGCATATAAGGGCCGACTTCCTGCACATGCTCGAATAATTTTTCACGTTTCATGATTTCCAGATTTTTGAGACCAGCAGCAGCGGCCACCGGGTGACCGGAATAGGTAAAGCCATTTGAAAATACCGCGCTATCGCCACCGAATGCTTTGACCTCGTCTAACAGACGATCCGATACTAGAAATGCACCCATGGGTATATAAGCCGAGGTCATTCCTTTCGCAGTGGTAATAATATCTGGCTGAATGCCAAAAACTGCTTCCGAAGCAAAGCAATGACCGAGCCGACCGAATGAAGTAACTACTTCATCCGATAAATACAGCATGTCGTATTTGCGGCATATCTCCAGGCAACGTTGGTGATAACCTTTTGGCGGCACAATGACACCACCTGACGCTAAAATCGGCTCGGCGACAAATACAGCACATCGGTCCGCACCAACCGCGAGAATGCAATCCTCCAGGTTGGCAACACATTGGTCTAGAAATTCGCTATCCTTCTGCCCCTCAGCTTTCCATAAGGAATGCGGGGCCGATATGTGATGTATCAGCCCTTCGACAAAATCAAGTGAGTTCCTGTCGCGCTCTTTACCCGACACACTGGCACTTAAATAGGTACTGCCGTGATACCCCTTCTTATGCGAGATAATGTGCTTTTTCTCAGGTTTGCCGCGAACATTGTTGTAAAATTGTACAAACCGCAAAGCTGAATCAACGGCGGTCGATCCTCCGGTAGTGAAGAATACATGATTTAAGTCCCCCGGTGCCTCGGCGGCGATGGCTTGACTAAATTTCACCGCGGGACCAGTCGTTAAAGACCAGGGCGAGGTGTAAGACAAGCGCATTATCTGGTCGTATATAGCACGCGCCATCTCTTCGCGACCATGTCCGATATTCACACACCACATGCCGCCTGGGCCATCGAGCAATCGATTACCGTCACTATCGTATACGTAAACGCCATCGCCCCTTTCAATGACTGTACGTTTATTTTTACCCAGCTTGACAATATCGTCCCAGGGGTGAATGAACTGATTATCGGCCTTCACTAAATCTGCAGTTACTCTTGACACGGCCCATTTTCCTCGCAAATTAAAGTTAGATCAGTGGAATCAAATTCTATATGTATATTAATAATAGTCAACTATTTCAACTATATACGATTTTTAGTTGACTAAACACTCAAAAATATTTACAGTGCTAGCATAAATAAGAAAACTAACAGGCGAACTATTAATGCCAGTTACCGTGACAGAAAAAAATCTCTCCAGCCGCAGTCGATCGGTTCAATCTGAATTTCGAAAACGTCAGTTGATCAACGCTACTATCGACTGCATCGATACACTCGGCCTCTCACAAACCACGATCGCGCGCATAGCCGATCGAGCCGGCGTATCGCAAGGTATTGTCGTATTTCACTTTCAGCGCAAGGAAAATTTACTCGAAGAAGCTTTGCGAGAATTGAGTCGGGAATACGTCGAGTGTTGGAAAAATGCGCTCGACGGCGCCCGGGCAGACCCCGTATCCCAACTTTGCGCTCTGGTAGAGGCGAGCTTTGCTCCCGCCATATGCAACCGTAAAAAAATTAGTGTGTGGTATGCCTTCTGGGGGGAGTCTCGTTCTCGCCCCATATATAACAAGATTTGTGGCAATAACGATTTAGATTATTCAACGACACTATTATCGCTCTGCGAAGCAATCGAGGCGTACAGCGCAGCTGCTTTAAAAGCTCAGACCGCAGCGTTGAGTATCGAAGGCATGATTGACGGTCTGTGGCAAAAATTTTTAGTTGGCCCTAGTGGATTCAAACGTCAGCAAGCTATCGCTTCGGTCCTCGAATTGATTAAAATCATATACCCGGGAGAGCGACAAAATATTTACAGTAATTAAAACCAACAAGTTAATTTGATCACTATATTAAAATAAAATTTAGCACGCTAAAAAATATTTGACTCTATTAAGATTTTTAGTAGTTACAATAAATGGCATTGTTAATTTTCGTGATCACAATAATAAAAAGAATATTGCGATCCTATGGGTTCATTAAAATAACCAGCGGATCGCCAATATGTTAATGTCAAATATCATTGGCATGAGGAGTGCAGCAGCATTACTGTTTAAACGTCAGTAAAGCTAACGTTAAATGATTTGAGCACAGTGATGTTCAAAATACTAATCCAACTGTATGGAGAAAAAAATGAAAAGATCTAGAATTCCATTTAAAGACACAATTGTCGGCGCCGCTACAATCGCGCTGATTGTCGGGTCGAGCGTGGCCAGTGCGGCGGGTGAATTAAACGTAACCAACTGGGCGGAGTATATTGCCGAAGATACTATCGAAAATTTCGCCAAGGAATTTGATGTGAAGGTAGTCTATGACACCTATGATTCTGCCGAGGCCATCGACGCCAAGCTGTTGGCAGGTAGTTCCGGCTACGACGTCGTCAGCCACTCCAGTTCCGATGTTGGTCGCCTGATTCCAGCCGGAATACTTCAGAAACTAGATAAATCCAAGATACCCAACCTCAAGCACATGAGCTCTGAAGTCATGGGTAAGTTGAGCGACAACTGGGACCCCGGCAACAAATACATAGTTCCTTTTATGTGGGGTACGCATGGCGTAACCTATAATGCGGCACTGGTCAAGAAAACCTATCCGGGTGCGCCTATCGGCTCCCTCGATTTGATATTCTTACCCGAGCATATGAAGAAACTGGCTAAATGCGGTGTGTCATTCCTCGATTCGCCTGGCGACATCATCCCGATGGCCCTGGCCTATTTGGGTTTAGACCCCTCTTCCACCGTAAAAACCGATTACAAAGAAGTCGCAATTCTGCTGAAAAAGATACGTCCTTACATCAAGACGTTTGATAATTACGCCTATCAGAGAATGCCGCAGCGCGAATTCTGTGTAGCTGTGACCTGGGGGCCCGATGGATTGCTGGCCATGTCAGGCGCCGAGGAAGCCAATACAGGTGTGGTACTGGACTTCTTCCTGCCACCCGGACAGGGAGCAGCACAATTATGGGTCGATGGCTGGGTCATTCCGGCGGATGCCAAAAATATCGAAAATGCTCACCTGTTCCTGAACTACTTGAGCCGTCCGCAAGTAGGCGCCAATGACAGTAATTACACCTGGTATGCGACTGCCAATAAGGACGCCCTGAGCTTGATCGACGAAGAAGTCACTAGCAGTCCGGCAGCATTTCCACCGCCAGATCAGGTCGCTATGATGTATACCGTGGTAAATTTACCTCCGAAAATTGAACGGTTACAGACCAGAACCTGGACTAATTTTAAAGCCGGTAATTAAAATCAGCTGGAATAAGCCGGAGTGATTAGTAATAATCACTCCGGTTTTTTTATTTTTATTGTTAATTCCGGAACTATTGTTGAGTGTCTGACCAAATAAAATTCACTGGCCGCCCATGGATGGACCCCGATCAACAGCCCTTTATCAAGATTCAAAGCCTGAGTAAACACTTTGGCTCCTTTACCGCAGTCGATAGCGTAGACCTCGAAATATATAAGGGCGAATTATTCTCCCTGCTCGGTGCTTCGGGTTGTGGCAAGACTACGCTGTTACGCATGCTCGCCGGATTCGAAACTCCAAGCTCGGGTACTATACATATCGACGGCGTCGATATGACCGACGTACCTCCTTACGAAAGGCCGGTGAACATGATGTTTCAGTCCTATGCGCTGTTCCCGCACATGAGCGTAGAACAGAATGTCGCCTATGGGCTGCATCGTGACGGCATCGATAAGCAGGCGATCAAAACACGGGTGGAAGATATGCTTGCAATGGTCGAGCTTACCGATTTTCGCAAGCGCAAACCCCACCAGTTATCTGGTGGCCAAAAACAGCGCGTAGCGCTCGCTCGTTCGCTGGTTAAACAGCCCAAGGTTTTATTACTCGACGAGCCGCTCGCCGCGCTGGACAAGCGCCTGCGCGAGAATACCCAGTTCGAACTGATGAAAATACAAGACCAACTCGGTGTCACATTTATCGTCGTCACTCATGACCAGGAAGAGGCCATGACGCTGTCAACCCGCATTGCGATGATGGATGCAGGCCGATTCATACAAATCGGCACGCCGATTGAAATCTATGAGTTTCCAGAATCACGTCTGGTCGCTAATTTTATTGGTAATACCAACATGTTCGAAGGTCGCGTCACGGAAAACGGGGTCGATCACATCGTCGTGCAAAGCAAACAGCCCGCCTGTGAGTTTTTTATCGATCACGGGATTTCCATTCAGGAAGGCACCAGAGTATGGGTAGCGATACGCCCAGAGAAATTTAGAATATCGAAATCGGCTCCTGAATCAGGCCAGACCAATCAGATGAAAGGCGTTATCGACGACATCGGATATCTAGGAAAACTATCCATCTACCGGGTGAGGATCGGTGACGATAAAATCATCCAAATTACCTCGCCCAATCTGTCAAGGCCCAAGCACGGGGAGTCGCTGCTCGACTGGAGTGATGAAATTTATCTCAGTTGGGATGCGTCCAGTGTGGTGGTATTAACTAAATGATTAATACCAATCAGGTCGGTAACTCTGAGCTAGTCGCTGCAGGACCGGCCATAATAAAACGCCTGTCTCGCTCGCTGCAACATCGCTGGAAATCGATCGTTATCTTCATTCCCTATTTCTGGTTATTTCTGTTTTTCCTCACGCCATTTTTTATCGTATTTAAAATCAGCCTGGCAGAGCCCGCTATCGCCAGTCCACCTTTTTTACCAATGATCGAATGGGCCGACGAAGGCATATTGCGGATAAAACTGGTATTCGAAAATTTCGTCTACCTGTGGGAGGACGACCTATACTTCAAAACCTATTTGAATTCACTGAAAATATCTTCGATATCAACCCTGCTGTGCTTACTCCTCGGTTACCCGATGGCCTATGCAATCGTGCGCGCCAGGCATCCCTACAAACATATTTTATTAATGTTTATAATTCTGCCTTTCTGGATCCCATTTCTGCTACGTGTATACTCCTTGATGGGATTGCTAGCTGACCGTGGAACGATCAATAACCTGCTGATTTACCTGGGTTTTATAGACGAACCCATTCGGTTACTGTACGCACCCTTCGCGGTATACGTGGGCATCGTTTATACCTACCTGCCATTTATGATCTTGCCGCTTTACGCCAATATGGAAAAGCTGGATGCGAGCTTGCGCGAGGCGGCGGCAGACCTGGGTGCCAGACCTGTGGCGACATTTATTACCGTAACACTGCCGTTGACAACGCCAGGCATAATTGCAGGCTCATTACTGGTTTTCATTCCCGCTACGGGAGAATTTATCATCCCGGACCTGCTCGGCGGCGGCAATGTACTGATGATTGGCCGTTTACTCTGGGACGAATTTACCGCCAACCATGACTGGCCGGTGGCTTCCGCGGTAGCAATAATATTGTGTATAGTCCTGGTTTTGCCCATGATGCTTTACCAGCGGACGCAAGGAAAGCAGGTGGAAGATTAAGACATGCACAATACTGGACAACGTTCAAGATTCTTAATTACTGTCACCTGTTTTGGCCTGGCGTTCCTTTATATACCCATGGCTCTGCTGGTATTTTATTCGTTTAATTACTCCAAAATAGTCCCGGTGTGGGGCGGGTTTTCGACGCGCTGGTATACTAAGCTGTTCGAAAGCGAAGAGGTCTGGTCAGCGGTCATATTAAGCTTCAAAATTGCTACTGTCACCGCCTGCTTCGCGACCCTAATGGGAACCCTGGCTGGGCTGGCACTGGTACGTTTTGGACAATTTAAAGGTCGCACATTATTTACCGGCATGATTACAGCCCCGCTGGTAATGCCCGAAGTTATTACCGGATTATCGCTATTACTGCTGTTTATTACGCTCGGTGATTTGATAGGCTGGCCGGAGAGACGCGGGTTCACCACGATTACCATCGCCCATATTACCTTTTCGATGGCCTACGTCGCGATTATCATACAGTCGCGTCTGGCAGGCATGGCCCAGGACCTGGAAGAAGCTGCCCAGGATCTGGGGGCAAAGCCGTTTCGAGTATTGATCGATATTACAGTACCCTTAATCGCGCCCGGTATGGTAGCGGGCTGGTTATTGTCTTTTACCCTGTCGCTCGATGACCTGGTTATTGCCAGCTTCGTAACAGGGCCAGGAGCTGTCACGCTACCGATTCTGATTTATTCGCGGGTGCGTTTAGGCTTGCGCCCCGATATCAATGCATTGGCGACAATTTTTATCATCGTTGTCGCAACAGCTGCGTTTGTGGCCTGGTGGATTATGTTACGTCAACAAAAAAAGAGGGAGCTAGAAATGCAAATGTCGAGTGAAGAGGGCTGACTAGCAATTTTTTTAAATTAACGCCAATGGGTTGTCACTAATATCGATGTGGCCCAACCACTGAAATATTACCGCTATTTCGGGGATGAATCGAAGCGGCGGCCCGGCGTTCTGAGAAGGTGCATGAAGTTATTAGCAGTGATTTGATCGCTTGCACCCGTAATAGCCTGGCAACAACTCAGTAGCTTCACTGTAATTCTCTACCGATATAGACTCTACAGGGAGGAAATTTTATCCCCTACGGGCAACGAAATCTAACCTGGATCGCGCCGCAATGCCTGACACATGCAATGCACCCCACCACCGCCCGGTGTGATCATCGCCACGTCCGGGTCGAATATCTCCAGGCCGTGCGCACGAGCCTTCTGTTTTAACACTTCGCTCTTTTCGGGCAACAGGATTCGATCGTTACCGAGAGCGACAACATTACAGCCGAG
Source organism: Pseudomonadota bacterium (assembly GCA_022566015.1). Taxonomy (GTDB): domain Bacteria; phylum Pseudomonadota; class Gammaproteobacteria. Next base: position 79,399 of record JADFJT010000001.1, read on the forward strand.
ATCCAGGGTATCCTTGAAAGGCACCGAAATGATTTCGATTTGTTTCGATTTCAACCATCGCACCACCTCATCGTCGGTCGATTCGAGGCATACTGCCGCAAGCTTCGGTGCCAGCATCACCACCATCAAATCGATGTGGACGTAGAAAGGATCGAGGTCGATCAACTTTACTTCCCAACCCTCGGCTTCAAACCAGCTTTTTAACTGATTGGCCGATTGCAGCTGACTGCGCCCCTCGTCGCCTTCCCAGCCGATCAAAACCGTACCAGGTTCGATGACATTGAAATCACCACCTTCGAAGGTACCCGCGGTAACATAATCGTAAATCGGAATTCCGAGTCGCGCGTAGGTTTCGATAGCGCGGTAATTTTCGCCCCGGCGCCACCAGTTTGCCATGCTGGTAATGATCGCACCAAAAGGTGTCATTACCGACGAATCACGCGCAAAAATCTGATAAGGCAAAGCCGCGTCGGGTTCATGCTGGTGTACCTTCACGCCCGCAGACTGGTAAGCCGAAACCATTTCGGCATGCTGCTGCTTCGCCACCTGTGCATCGAACGGGTAGTCACGGCGGATACTTTTTTTCGATACCGAACTGGTTTCAAGCCATCGGTAATGATCGGCCGGCCCAAGCAGGACATCCCGCAATACACCGTATTCAGAGTCGACACACCAATCATCCAGAATCGGCGTTCCACCACCTTCATGGCGGGTGCGTAAATTGAAAGCTGCATGCATCAATACACCGCATCATATGTGATCACTTTCGAACGGGAAACGCTATCATGCTGACCGTTGACCTGTCAAACACATTGCCAAATATCCCCCAAGCGAAAGGCTTTCAGCGTCTGTTGACGCCAGAAGTTTTTGTGATCACAATACCGCTCAATTCGATCTGTTATAGCTCAACTGAATATCATAGACTTGTGGGTGACTATGCGGATATTACTAACGAGAATCGAGCGTGAAAGACTGGATAAAAAAACCTAAAATAGGTGATTTCGCGTGCATGATTTCCGATCTTGCGGGCGCGGCCCGAGGGAAAATTATTTCAGCCTCTAAGTTTACCCGCGGCGAAACCCTCAGGCTACCACAGTCAAAGAACTCGAATTTGACCATTTCATGAACACCATCAGCCCCTGGGAAAGGGAATACCTACTGTTAAAAGTTTAACTGGAAAATTATTATGACTCAGCAATTCACAGCGGTGGCTCATGCCAATACCGAGAAATGGCAACAACTCGACGCCGCCCACCACCTGCACCCATTCACCAACCCTAAAGATCTTAAAAATAAAGCCGCGCGTATTATTGAATCAGCGCAGGGCATTTATCTGACCGATTCGGATGGTAACGAATATCTTGATGCAATGGCAGGTTTGTGGTGCGTAAATATGGGCTATGGCCGCCAGGAAATAATCGATGCCGTATCAGCGCAAATCCAGCAATTACCTTATTACAATGCCTTCTTTAAGACTTCCCATCCACCCGCCGCCGAGCTCAGTGCCTTGTTAGCTGAAATAACACCCAGCCACATGAATCACACCTTTTTCACCAGCTCCGGTTCCGAAGCGATTGACACCGCGATCCGCATGATATGGCGCTACTGGGATATTCTGGAAAAACCCGAAAAACGCATTATTATCAGCCGTAAAAACGCTTACCACGGCAGCACAATCGCGGCTTCGAGTCTCGGCGGCATGGAAGACATGCACAAACAGGGCGGGATTATTCCAAATATCGTTCACGTCGAGCAACCTTACTGGTTTGGCAAGCGCTGTGAAACTGGCGCCGACCTCGACGCGCAGGAATTCGGCCGTGAAGTCGCTCAGTCGATAGCCGATAAGATCGAAGAGCTCGGAGAAAATTGCGTTGCCGCATTCATCGCCGAACCAATCCAGGGGGCCGGAGGCGTCATCATACCCCCTGACTCTTACTGGACCGAAGTGAAGAAAATCTGTGCCCAGTACGAAATCCTGTTCGTTGTCGACGAGGTAATCTGCGGCTTCGGGCGCACGGGTCACTGGTTTGGTAGCGATTTATATGACCTGAAACCCGACCTGATGCCGATAGCAAAGGGCTTGTCTTCCGGTTATTTGCCGATCGGTGGCGTCATGGTGTCGGACCGGATAGCCGATGTGCTAATCAACCAGGGCGGCGAATTCAACCACGGTTATACCTATTCAGGACACCCCGTTTGTGCGGCAGCGGCGATCGCCAACATCAAACTGATGCAAGCCGAAAATATTGTCGAAACGGTGCGCGAAACTACCGCACCCTATCTGCAGAAACGTTTACGAGAACTGAGTGACCACGCTTTGGTTGGCGAAGTTCGCGGTCTTGGTATGCTGGGTGCAATCGAACTGGTCAAGGATAAGGATAATTATATTAAATTCGACAAAAAACGGGGTGTTGGCGCCATTTGTCGCAACCATTGTTTCGAAAACAAACTGGTAATGCGTGCTGTTGGCGATACGATGATTCTGTCTCCGCCGCTGATCATACAAAAATCAGACATCGACACCTTTATCGAACGCGCCCGAAAAAGCCTCGACATGACGCAACAAACACTGGCCTGAGCTCAAATGGTATTTAGACTCACTCAGGATCGAAGCGATACTAACGATTACCCCAAATCTTATTACCACGCGAGCAAGAATCGAGATCTGAAATTATCGCCGCTCGACGGATCCTGTCGTGCCGACGTATGCATCATCGGTGGTGGCTATACCGGCTTGTCCTGTGCATTGCATTTGGCAAAACGCGGCTATCAGGTGGTTTTACTCGAAGCCCGCAAGATTGGCTGGGGAGCCTCGGGTCGTAACGGGGGACAACTGGGCAGTGGACAACGCAAGAATCAATTCGAACTCGAAAAGAAGTTGGGCATGGATGATGCGCAACGTCTGTGGAATCTCGCGCAGGATGCCAAGGCACTGGCTCGAGAATTGATCAGGGATTATAAGATCGAGTGTGACCTGAAGTCTGGTGTGGCACACCCCGACCATAAACCGGCCTACGCGAGCAATACCCGGAATTATGTGGGGCACCTGCAAAGAATTTACCAATACGAACAGATCGAGTATCTCGAACGCGACCAGATGGCTGCCCTGGTTGGCAGCGATAATTATTACGGGGGCAGCATCGACTACGGTGCCGGACACCTGCATCCACTCAACTACGCGTTGGGCATGGCTGCGGCGGCGATACAACAGGGCGCAACGCTGTATGAGGATACTGTCGTAGAAAGCTACCAGGAGGGCAAGCCCAATCGAGCAGTCACTAACTGTGGCACCGTAGTAGCTGATGCTATCGTAATCGCCTGTAACGGATATCTGGGCCGGCTGGATAAACGCCTGCCGGGCAAAATCATGCCGATCAATAATTTTATTATTGCGACCGAGCCGTTAAGCGATGAACGCGTCAACGAAATCAATCCAAAAGACGTGGCGATTGCCGATTCGCGTTTCGTAGTTAATTATTTCCGCCTGTCCGCCGACAAGCGATTACTCTTTGGCGGGGGTGAAAACTACGGTCGAATATTCCCGCAGGATATCGAGTCTTTCGTACGCAAGCCGATGCTCGAAATATACCCGCAGCTGGCCGATATCCCGATCGAATACGCCTGGGGTGGCACGCTTGCGGTCACGCTCAACCGCATGCCGCATTTCGGGCGCCTGGGAAAATTCAACACCTATTTTGCACAGGGCTATTCTGGCCACGGTGTCGCGCTGGCGACTCTGGGCGGCAAATTAATTGCCGACGCGATAGCCGGCGAAGCTGAAAACTTCGACCTGTTTGGCAAGATACCCACCCACCCATTTCCCGGAGGCTCGTGGCTACGCTGGCCCGCGTTGGTGTTGGGGATGAGCTATTACGCCCTACGTGATCGGATGTAGCTAGATTTTTCTAACCATTTTTTAAATCAGGGCGAATTGATTTAGATCGTTACAGACAATCGAGTATAGATCGATGCTTGAGCAACCGAATAACTAGTATAGAATTCACTCTATAATAACTGCGAGGTTAAACATGAAAACGACGTTATTTTTTATCGCTATATTCGCTCCCCTTCTTCTAACCCCTGCTAATGCGGGTCAAGATGCTGATTCAAGTCAACTATTAGAGCGCATACAGGCCATGGAAGAACGCATCGCTGTGTTGGAGTCACGTTTTACATTCACCTCTTTTATGCCTGATTTCGCAGAACGTTTTCACGTCATGCATCGAGCTGCCGAATCTAATGACTGGGCGGTCGCTTCACACGAATTGCAGGAAATGAAGAATATGATCAATTCATCGACCACTATCGATGAAAGCAAAGGACTTTTATTTCAGGCCATGATGGGGCCGGTAATGACTAAGATGGAGGGTGCTATCGGCCATGGAGACAAGGATAAGATGCACGCACTGCTTCGCGAAGCAGTACAGACTTGCAATAGTTGTCATGTCGCGACAGGCAGCCCTTTCATCAAAGTGACATTGGATGCAAGCGAAGCGCTGAGTATGCGTCATCCTCATGAATTCACCGCGCAGAAAACAGATAAAATGCATAAGCACTGAAAATGAAAGGACGATTTTCAGTTAACGCTTTTCATCGTCAACATTTGTTCGATCAGCAGATCATCCTGTAATTGCAGGTGATAGCCTTGCGCTTTGAGGTTGGATAGCACTTCCTTTGTATTTTCCTTGGCGAGTTTTTTATTGGCTCGCAGGTCGAAGCTAAAACTGAATTCCGGCTCACCAAAGATACCCATCAACGCGTCCGGAACTTCGGAAAAATCATCCTTGTTGACCAGGTACAAAAAGGTATCGGGCTTTCGGTTGCTACGATAAATATGACAGAACATATCGCTAGTCCAGTATGAAAAAAGAGAGGCCTTCGCAGGCCCCCCCTGATCATATCAAATCGTTTCGCCGGTGGAAACGAGCAGACATGCTACTTACTGGTAAACTCCGGATAAGCCTCGACACCGCATTCCGAGATATCCACTCCGGCATATTCTTCTTCTTCGCTGACCCGGATGCCCATAACGAGTTTGATTACAAACCACACCAGCAGGCTCGCACCAAACACCCAGGCGAATATAGTCAAAGCTCCGACAAACTGGCCCAGAAAGGTGGTCCCCTCATTGGTCAAAGGCACCGCGAGCAAGCCCCATAAACCAACCACTCCGTGTACAGAAATCGCACCTACCGGGTCGTCGATTTTGAGCTTGTCGAGCATGATAATAGAATAAACTACGATCACACCACCGATGGCCCCGATACTAGTCGCAGCCAGCACAGAAGGCGTTAAGGGTTCCGCGGTAATCGCCACCAGACCGGCCAACGCGCCGTTCAGTATCATGGTCAGGTCAGCCCTGCCAAACATGATACGCGCAATCAATAATGCCGCGATCACGCCACCTGCCGCTGCCGCATTGGTATTGACAAATACCACCGCCACAGCATTGGCGCTTGCGATATCGCCCAGTTTCAACACCGAGCCGCCATTGAATCCGAACCAGCCCATCCACAGGATGAATGTTCCCAGCGTAGCAAGTGGTAAATTGGCACCCGGGATCGCATTGATCTGACCCTGTTTACCGTATTTTCCCTTGCGTGCGCCGAGCAGTAGTACCCCGGCCAGGGCCGCAGCGGCACCGGCCATGTGGACAATTCCCGAACCAGCAAAATCGGAGAAACCAAAATCATCGGCCAGGCTATACAGACCAAAAACGCTTTGCCCGCCCCAGGTCCATGCACCTTCTACCGGATAGATGACACCCGTCATGACCACCGCAAATAACAGGAATGCCCAAAGTTTCATACGCTCGGCAACCGCCCCCGAGACAATCGACATGGCGGTGGCAACGAAGACCACCTGGAAAAAGAAATCCGAAGCCGATGAGTAAACTGCGCCGCCTTCGAAACCCTCTTCAGCGGAGAGCGCGAGCGCATCGGCAACCAGTGAATCATCGCCAGCGATACCCGCCAGCAGTGCACCACCGTCGTACATAATCTGATAGCCGTAAACCATGTACATAATACAGGCCACTGCATACAGCAGAATGTTCTTGGTGAGTATTTCAGTAGTGTTTTTAGAGCGCACCAGGCCGGCTTCGAGCATCGAAAAGCCCGCAGCCATCCACATTACCAGCGCACCACAAACCAAAAAGTAAAAAGTGTCTATTGCATACTGTAATTGAAAGATTTGATTTTCCACGGTAGGTCCTCTTAAAGTGCGCTTGAACCAGACTCACCGGTTCGAATCCGGATTGCCTGCTCTAATGATGTAACAAATATTTTTCCATCCCCGATTTTTCCGGTAATGGCGCTCGAACTGATGGCCTCGATCACCTGATCCACTAATGAATCGTCTACTGCGAGATCGAGCTTTACCTTGGGTAGAAAATCGACCACGTATTCCGCCCCGCGATAGAGCTCTGTATGACCTTTCTGTCGCCCAAAGCCTTTCACTTCGGACACGGTAATACCCTGTACACCGATCTCGGACAAGGCTTCGCGCACATCGTCGAGCTTGAAGGGTTTGATAATGGCTGTAACCAGTTTCATCGATCTTGTCTCCTGCATTAATAATAGGTCGTTAAATGCAGAAACAATGCCACCATCGTATAACTCTTTTTATTTCAACGACTTATTAATGGAGCTAGGCAGACAAACGAAAAATAGCTACACTAGGGCAGAAAATAACGCCGTTTCGCACCATTATGGGGCTAAACGAATGAATTAACGCACCATAATGAGGCGAACCATGTTCGACAATCAATCGATCAATCGTCTGTCCGAAAAGATCAACCAGTTACTACCGCCTGGTTTACGACAGGTAAAAAGTGATTTTGACGCTCGCTTAAAGACATTGTTGCAGCAGCAGTTATCCGCACTCGAACTGGTGAGCCGCGAGGAATTCGATATTCAGGCTCGTGTACTGCAGCGAACACGTGCTAAACTCGAAGACTTGGAACAGAAATTGAAAAATCTGGAAGATAAGCTGGGAAGCTAACAACCCAACAAGACGAGGAAGGGAATCCATGTCACTCACTCAATTAACCACCCGCGCACAAGAGGGCATTCACGCCCCTGAAGTAAAAGTTGAAGTCCATATATCGAATGGTTTACCCGCGTTTACCGTAGTCGGTCTACCCGAGGCAGCGGTGCGCGAAGCTCGAGACCGGGTGCGTTCCGCGATCATCAATTCGGGTTTTCAATTTCCGATGCGCAGGATTACGGTCAACCTGGCACCGGCTAACTTACCCAAACAAGGCGGACGTTACGATCTTTCAATTGCGCTCGGCATACTGGCAGCCTCGGATCAAATCGACGCCTCATCGTTGGCCCACTACGATTGTTATGGAGAACTTGCACTAAGCGGTGAGTGTCGTGCGGTCGATGGCCTTTTACCCGCGCTGATCGCAAGTAAGCAGGCACAAAAACAGGCTATTATCCCGCTGAATAACCAGCAGGAGGCAAGACTGGTGAGAGACATGCCAATTTTCACCAGCCGCTCACTGCTAGACGTTTGCATCAGTCTCAACGGCGGTACTGGCCTACCATTACTCGACTCATCTGCAGACCAAACACGGCTCAATTTTGAACTCGATTTATCCGAAGTATACGGCCAGCACCGGGCCAAACGCGCACTCGAAATCGCTGCAAGCGGCGGACACCACATGCTGATGACGGGCCCGCCTGGCACCGGAAAATCCATGCTGGCGCAACGTCTTAATACGATCTTACCACCGCTGTCAGAATCCGAAGCCTTGAGTAGTGCGAGCATTCGTTCGATTGGCCATAAGCCAGTGAATAGCCACAACTGGTTACAGCGGCCTTTCCAGTCGCCGCACCATACTGTCTCCGGGATTGCCCTGGTTGGTGGGGGCAGTATTCCAAAGCCAGGAGAGATATCGCTTGCCCACAACGGCGTACTGTTCCTCGATGAGCTAACCGAGTTCGACCGTAAATCAATCGAAGTACTGCGTGAACCCCTGGAAACGGGCAAAATTCACATATCACGGGCTTCGCGACAGGCCGAGTTTCCGGCCGAATTTCAATTAATAGCTGCGATGAATCCCTGCCCTGGAGGCTGCGAATCGATACAGACCTGCACCTGTAGCCATGAACAGTTAAACCGATACCGTAACAAACTGTCGTCGCCATTTCTGGATCGAATTGACATCCAGATCGAATTACCCCGCCTGGAGCATAGCGAATTGCTCGGACACCGCGATACGCCCCAGGAGACCAGCGATCAGGTCAGAGCACGGGTTATCGCCGCGAGAAGCCGTCAAATGAAGCGACAGAAATGCCTGAACGCACGCCTCAACAATCACCAGATTGAGCAGCATTGCCGGCTCGACGAAGCGACTGAAAGTTTGCTGATGACCTCTATGGACAAGCTCAGGCTCACCGCAAGGAGTTATCATAAGCTATTGAAACTGGGGCGCACCCTGGCTGATATGGTCGATGAAATTGACATCCAGCATGCGCATATAGCGGAAGCTATAACCTATCGCCAACACGACCGGCGCGTCGGCACGGTATACCAGTAAAAAGTTACCGGAACTTAAGACCCCCGAGCCGGGATGACTGCAATGGAGGGTGGCAATGCAAAAGGGCTGTCGAGAATAACCCTTGAGCTATAGCAATTACTACACCTGTAACCTATTCCCGCTGACGCGCGAACGCCCAGTCTCAGGATAGTACCTTTCGATACAGGCCGCTTTGTCAATTGATGGGACTATCCGGATTAAAGACTCGATTCACCTAGAATATATTCGATCACACTACGAATTTGATCTTCAGAATAGGTCGATCCGCCATTGGGGGGCATCGCACCCTTACCGTTTATCGCCGAAGTGACCAGGGAATCAATGCCATTGGCCAGGCGGCTTTGCCACGCAACACTGTCACCAACTATTGGTGCGTCGGCAATTCCAGAAGCATGGCACGCCTGACAGGCACCCTGGTATAGCTGTTTTGGGGACATCGCGGCCATATCACTCGATCCCGAACCGGCATTAGCCCGAATATGATCGAGTGTCACCACCGGCTTAAGGCGCATGGCGATATCTTCCATCGTCCCTGGCCCCTTACTGTCAATGGACATGCCGTCATTTACCTGTCGAGGGAAAACGACCTCACCCAATATCAGGGCGATTAGCAGTAACCCACCTAGTAGGGACAGATTCTGCGGTGAAAAAGTATTATGCTGCTCGGAACTCACTGATTAATCTCCACAAGCTTTGCCTGGTCAAAATATAATGGCCAGAAAAAAGTGGTCGAATTATCCTCGAAAACGCACTTTATCGCAAAATAATTATTGCACCGTGTCAATTTAACATCCAAATCTAATGTTCTCGCACTGCGGACTTATCTATTCGACCTGGCCGATCAACCACCTGGGCTAAAAGGAGTTTCGATCTCTGGCATGATTTTACCAGAATCCACCGCAGAGATATTCGGTAACCACAATGTTACTGTTGTGCCTTTTCCCGGCTCGCTCTCGATCTCTACGCCACCTTCGTGCTGTTCCAGGATCTCCAGTAGGACTCCATTCAGCAAGCTCGCGGCATAGGTGACGAGTTTTTTATTAATAGATTGTCGGCTACTGCTAGCTGCAAATGCGATTACTTTCATTTAGATTCCCGCGTTATTTCTAATCGGATTTTACTTTTTTACAATGAATTCGTGTTTTATTTTAGTGCGAAATTGGTAGACTTATATTTATCGTAGGCAAAAAAAACCCACCTGAAAACAGGTGGGTTAAAAAGTCAAAACCTTGAGGAGGAGGAAGGGGTTTTAACTTAAAGCCATCGAAAGAGCCGCTATTTGACTCTTTAATTACAGGTTCCAGCCCTGGAACCCATGAAAAATCATCTTTACCTACCGACATGTCAGGCAGGTTGATATAATAATAGGCAAACTGTTACAATAACAGTTACAATTTTTCTAAAATCTATACGATACAGTTGAATAAAACCATGGCAGTTTCGGTACTATCTCGCAGCGATTCCTTCAAATACGACCAGGTTTCTCGCTATATCAACGATTTGATCGACAAGGGTGACTTAAAACCAGGAGATAAGGCGCCATCGCTACGCAAACTGAGCAAACAACTCGGCGTTAGTATTTCTACCGTTTCCCAGTCCTATTTGAGTCTCGAGGATCAGGGTATTTTAAGCGCCAAACCACAGTCTGGGTTTTTCATTAACGCACTCGCTAACCAGATCAATAATATTCCCAAATCGACCACTACTTTGGGTCAGCCACGTAAGGTTCGATTTGGAGAATTATTCGAAGAAATTTTTCTCAATGCCAATAATCCGCGCATTGTGCCTTTTGGCACCTCCCGGCCTTCGATGGAATTCATGCCGATTAAATCTCTGACGCGCACTACGCGCAGTATCATCAGCCGCCATCCTCAAAAATGCATGGACTACTGCTTTCCGCCCGGGGATCGAAAATTACGTGAGCAAATCGCACAACAATACGAACATACCAGTACCCGTGTGTCTCCGGATGATGTCATCATAACCTCCGGCGCTACCGAGGCATTATCACTCAGCCTCCAGGCCGTGGCCAAACGCGGTGACATTATCGCAGTTGAGTCGCCTACCTATTTTGCCGTTTTACGCCTGATCGAAAAAATGGGCATGCTCGCACTGGAAATAGATACCGACCCACAAACAGGCATGGAACTAGATGCTCTGGGAGACGCATTTGACACGATGGACATCAAGGCAGTGTTAGCATCACCTAATATCAGTAACCCTCTGGGCAGCTTGATGCCGGAAGACAAAAAACGCCAAATGGTCATAATGCTGGCCGAACGCGATGTTCCACTGATCGAAGATGACGTTTATGGCAATGTGTATTTCGGCGATAAACAGCCCCGTGCAGCAAAATCTTATGACCTTAACAACCTGGTGCTAAGCTGTTCTTCATTTTCCAAGACGCTCGCACCGGGTTATCGTATTGGCTGGGTTCTCGCCGGACGTTACCGCAACAAAGTACTCGAGTTAAAGCAGGCGACCTTTTCCGCCACCTCGTCGATCAACCAGTTCGCAATGGCCGAATTTTTGAGCAGCGGTCAGTATGATCGACATCTGGTTCGGCTGCGTAAAACTATGCACGATCAGGTAGAAAAGGGGCGCTATATGATCGCTAAAAGTTTCCCCGAGGGCACCTGTATCTCCAACCCGCAGGGAGGCAACGTAGCCTGGGTGGAGATGCCTCGTGGCTGTAACAGCATCGAAATATTTAATCGCGCTTTGCAAAAGAACATCGGTGTTACACCGGGGATATTGTTTTCTGCCACACGTCGATTTAAGAACTACCTGCGAATAAATTGTGGTTTTCCCTGGGATGAGACGAATCAGCGTGCTATCGCTACACTAGGACAAATCGTTTCAGACCTGCGCGAAGACACTCCCGTATAAATACCAGTTTCCGAACTCACGGATAGAACTCACGGAAATGACGCCTGCTTCAAGCGATCTCCCTACGTCTGCACGAGCGCTCGATTTATTACACTCAGTCTTTGGATACGATCGTTTTCGCTTTCAGCAGGCAAACATAATACAAACCCTGCTGGATGGGGGCGATGCACTGGTGCTGATGCCAACCGGTGGGGGCAAGTCGGTTTGTTTTCAAATACCAGCAATGATTCGCGCAGGGGTCGGCATAGTCATATCCCCGCTAATTGCGCTGATGCAGGATCAGGTCGATGCACTCAAAACTGCGGGGATCCGGGCCGATTACATGAATTCAACCCAGTCTAGCGCGGTGCGTGCTGGCGTGGAGAAACGGTTACTCAACAATGAGCTCGACCTGTTATATGTTTCGCCTGAGCGCCTGAATACCTCTGATTTCATCACCCTGCTGCAGCGATCCTGCCTGGCGCTATTCGCCATCGACGAAGCGCACTGTGTGTCGCAATGGGGTCATGATTTTCGAAGCGACTATCTACAGTTAAAGCTACTGCATCAACAATTCCCCCAGGTACCGCGAATTGCTTTGACGGCCACTGCCGATAAGCGCACCCGCGAAGAGATCATCCAGCAACTTGAATTGCAGCAGGCCCGGGTATTCATCCACAGTTTCGACCGAGCGAATATATTCTACCGCATCAGTGAAGGGCAGAATAATCGCGACAGGCTATGGCGATTTATTCAGGCCAATCATGCGGGAGACGCAGGTATCGTCTATTGCCTGTCGCGCAAGCGGGTAGAAGCAATCGCCGACTGGTTACACCTGAAAGGCCGTATAGCACTGCCCTACCACGCGGGTATGGACGCGGATACGCGAGCACAGCACCAGCACCGATTTCTGGCCGAGGAAGGGGTAATCATTGTAGCTACGATTGCATTTGGCATGGGGATCGACAAGCCCGACGTACGTTTTGTCGCTCATCTGAACATGCCAAAAACAATTGAAGCCTATTACCAGGAAACTGGGCGAGCCGGGCGCGATGGCCTGCCTGCCAATGCCTGGCTCGCCTATGGCATGCAGGACGTGATTAGTTTGCGTCAGATAAGTCAGCAAAGCGAAGCAAGCGAAGAGTTCAAACGAAACCAGCACAGAAAACTCGATTCGATGCTAGGCCTGTGCGAACAGGTCACCTGTCGGCGACAAACTTTGTTGGCATATTTTGACGAAACTCTGGATCAAGCTTGCGGACATTGCGATAATTGTACCGAACCACCGACCACCTGGGATGCCACCGAGGCTGCACGCAAAGCTTTGTCCTGTGTATTTCGCACTGGACAAAGGTTTGGTGTCAACTACTTGATCGATGTATTAATGGGCAAACCGCAGGAACGAATTTCGCGCAACCGACACGATCAAATCAGCACCTGGGGCATCGGAACCGAGTTATCGATGAACCAGTGGCGTAGCCTTTTTCGTCAACTGCTGGTATATGGCTACCTTGAAAGCGATAGCGATCAATACGGCGGCATGCGCCTTACCCAGCGAGCCAAACCATTACTGGGCGGAAACGAAAACCTTATGTTGCGTGAAGTCTCACCTGTAAAACAAAAACTGACCTCACGCTCGAGCAGGCCATCACTCGAAGTAACCGATCAAACTCTATTCGACGCGTTGCGCGCGTTACGAAAATCACTTGCTGATGATCTCGGCGTGCCCCCCTATGTGATTTTCCACGATAAATCCCTGCTTGAAATGATCGATGCGCTGCCGACTAATTTGAGCGAGATGGCCGATATCAGTGGCGTGGGTGCACAAAAACTGGAACGCTTCGGCCAGGCTTTTCTTACCGTGATCAAACAACATCAATAAAGATGCTCTCTCGTACGGCCTCGATTTCTTCGCTTAGAGAGATCCATTCGTCTTCCTGTTTGTTTAAATCCCGCGCGACCTCTGCCTGCTCGAATAGCGTGTCATTTAATAATTCTTTTTGTGCCTGCTGATAAATAGACGCCTCTGCCAATTGGGATTCTAGTTCACCTTTGCGCTTTGACAGCTTCTCTATCCTGTTTTCAAGTTGTTTGAGCAGTTTCAACTGCGGCTTCAATAAACGCCGCACGGCCATCTCATCAACTTTTCGGGTCTGGCGTGAATTAGATTTGTTTCCGTTCGGTTTGCTTCGATCTGCCTGTCCCGCTTTGCGTTTTGCCAACCAGCCTGGATAGGCGTCGATATCGCCGTCGAAACGCTGCAACTTACCCGCATCGACTAGCCACAGGTCATCGCAGACGCTACGCAGCAAATGTCGATCATGCGAAACCAGTATCATACTACCTTCAAAAGTCTGTAATGCATTGTTCAAGGCCAGTCTCATTTCGAGATCAAGATGGTTGGTCGGTTCGTCTAGCAGGATTAAATTAGGACGCTGCCAGATCAACAAGGCGAGCACCAGGCGCGATTTTTCACCGCCGGAAAACGTCCCTACTCGCTGCATAACCCTGTCACCGCTGAAATTGAATCCCCCCAGATAAGTGCGTATCTCGCGCTCACTGAGACTTTCATCGAGACGCTGTAAAATCAGTAATGCACTCGCGTCCAGGTCTAGCTGCTCGACCTGATGCTGGGCAAAATAACCGATTTTCAAGTCTCTGGATATATCGGCCTGTCCTCCTCTCGGCTGCAACTCTCCGGCCAGTAATTTGATAAAAGTAGATTTACCCGCCCCATTCAACCCAAGCAGTCCAATGCGCTCACCAGGAATCATCGAAAAACTGATATCGCTTAAAACGGTGGTATCACCATAGCCTATCGCCACGCGGTCGAACCGGAAAAACGACGTCGGCAGTGCGCGCGGCAACTTGAATTCAAAATGAAATGGTGAGTCGACATGCGCCGGGGCGATCAACTGCATTCTCTCCAGTGCCTTGATTCGACTTTGCGCCTGCCGCGCTTTGCTTGCCTTGGCTTTGAATCGATCGACAAAACTCTGTATGTGCGCAATTGATTTTTGCTGGCGTTTGTAATTGGCCTGTTGTTGCGCGAGTCGTTCCGCCCGGCGCTTTTCGAATGTCGAATAATTACCCCTGTATAGTTCGATACCCTGTTGTTCGAAATGCGCGATATGATCTACTACCGCGTCAAGAAATTCCCGGTCGTGCGAAATGAGCAACAGGGTTCCCGCATAACGTCTCAACCATTGCTCAAGCCAGATAACCGCATCGAGATCGAGGTGATTAGTCGGTTCGTCGAGTAGCAGTAGATCGGATCTACACATTAGCGCCCGCGCCAAATTCAGGCGCATCAACCAACCCCCGGAAAATTGCTTGAGTGGGTTTTCTATCTCGGCATCGTCAAATCCGAGCCCTGATAGCAGTATCGCTGCTCTGGCATAAGCATTGTAACCATCAATCTGTACGAGCCTCTCGTGGCAGGCGCCAATTTTATCCCCATGATGTTCTCGTTCAGCCTCGGCTAGCCGAGCCTCAGTCTGACGCAATTCGTTATCTCCATCGATTACATATTCGACTGCCGCCTGTTGGCTCACGCGAGTTTCCTGCTCGACGATAGCGATCACCCAGTCGGCAGGTTTCGAGAATTCACCCTGGTCGCTGCTCAGGTCTCCCTGTATCAGGCTAAATAAGGATGACTTCCCGGTTCCGTTAGCGCCCGTGACCCCAACTTTCTGCCCCGAGTGCACTGTAAAAGATACGCTTTCAAACAAAAGAGTAGTGCCTCTGCGCAGGGCAAGTCCGGTAAATTTTAACATGCTATTACTACTCCATAATCGCCATCACAGATAGAGAATTGTCACTAAAGCAAATAAACGAATACGCAATTATTGATTACCAGCTTACAAAATGCGCTAACATAGCGATTCTGCTGCTGGGAAGTTTAGCGCATGAATATAGAGAAATACTACAGTCTTGATGGTTCAAAGCTATCATTTACGCGCCAACAGGGCAGCGATTTTGCCAAAACTGTAGCCGGTGACTTCAACCCACTTCACAATATCGATACGACTCGTTTTTGCATTCCGGGCGATTTGTTATTTGCAGTCATTATCAGGCATTATGGACTGCACCAGATTATGGGCTTATCCTTTTCCGGCATGGTGAACGATTATGTAACCCTGTATCTACCCGAAGTAAATGCACGTGAGATTTCCATCTATGATGAAAAAAATAAAAAATACCTCGATGTTTCCACCAACGGTGAGCTCACCAGGGATGCGAGGTTAGTCGACTCGTTCACTCGCAGTTATGTCGAATTTTCAGGGCATAGTTTTCCCGATTTACTGGTGCCTATGATGAAAGAAAAAAAAATCATGATTAACACCGAGCGTCCGCTAGTCCTGTACGATCATATGCGCATCTCTCTCGACACGCTGGATATCGACGAAGTGGCGCTGGAATTTGCCAGCAACGAATTCCGGATATATGGCAAGCGTGGCGATATCGTACTCAATTTTAATTTAACGAGTAATGGCAAGGTCATAGGTAGAGGGCAAAAGAAAATGGTGGTAAGCGGGCTGCGCGAGTATGTACAGGAAAAAATCGATATACTAGTGGACGCATACAACGAGCGTAAGCGGAAATATATAGAAGCAACCATTACGCTTTAGCTCAGGGTTGAAAATGTCTGATGCGATTACGAGACAGTGCGATTTTAGCCGAAAAGCGCAGTTACCGGTCGTCAACTGGCGTTTCGAGTCCATATTTAACACCGATTTCCGCCCCATAAAGGTTTTTCTTTAGCTTGCTAGTACTCTCTGGCAAATACCAGATAAAATCCTTTTCTTGCACCGCTGCTTACCTGAAACCGAATATAAGCCGTGGGATCGACAAAAAAGTCGATTCGAATACCAGAACTGATCTTCTCATTTGTCTCAAACAATTCCGTACCCTTGCTATCGGTAATATCCCCGTCGACGATTTGATAAGCAATAAATGGCGTCAAACGTAGCGTTTGCCACTGCCCACTAAATCCCAGTTCCAGCCGGGTTTCATACCATTCTATTTGGCTCGAATCGATATCAATCGAGTCACTACCGCTATTGAATCGATATGAGAATTGCCCCTGCAGCGAGAAAATTTCACCCAGCCTCAGTGGTAAACGCAAGTAGAGCCCGAGCGAGCTAACGTTGAATTTTCGAGTGTTGCCAGGTGATACATTTTCGCTAATTCGTAGGCTTATTAGCCCGATATTGATGCCGACCCTCAAATCATTAGCGGTTTTCTCCTCCAAATTTAAAGTTAATCGATTAATATCACTAGTGTGTTGTCCTGTTTGAAATACCCAGCCTGCCGAATAATCTTCGATACTTACCGATACACCGGTCCACTCCGCCATCGCATTGGTACTTAAAACCGCGGCAACTGTAGCGATTGCCAGGGGCAGTAATTTCATTGCAGGGTTATTCGCGACAGGTCGAATGAATTAGACCCTGGATGAATTTCACATTCAATCAGGGAGCGATCCATTTAACAAATCCCCAGTTTCTCCAATTGCCGCCGGTCACTGATTTCCTCGCAGGTAGCGTTCACCCATTCCTTAACTGCCGAGATAATTTCCTCCGGCGTTTTAGACTCGGGATCGATCGGTTTGCCTATCACGACCCGAATAGTGCCCGGCCATTTGATCCAGCTATGCCGGGGCCAGAACTCACCCGCATTGTGTGCGATCGGCAGAACGGCATATCCAGTCTTATTGGAAACGATTGCTCCTCCCAGTTTGAATGGCTTTTGCTGCATCGGCAGGACACGCGTACCTTCAGGGAACAGCATTAATATCCGCCCCTGGTCCATACGTTGTTTACTCTCCGAAACCAACTGATTGATAGCCTTACGCCCAGTACCGCGATTTAAAGCGATTGCGTTCATCGCTCTCAGACCCCAGCCAAACAGTGGAATCCAGGTAAGTTCTCGTTTCACTACCCATATCATCGGGTCAAAGAATTTTTGCAGGGCGATTGTTTCCCAGGTCGAACTATGCTTGCTCATGACAATAAATCCATGCTCGGGGATATTTTCCTGCCCCTCAATCTGGTATTTAAGACCGCAAATATAATGTAACAAACCAAGCGAACACTCTATCCACAGCTTGATTACGGAAATACGTACTTTTAAAGGGGTGAAAAACAGCAGCGAAATCAGCACAGCAGCCAACAGGGTAACCGGGAAAAAACCAATCCAGAACAGGGTAGAGCGAATACCCAACCAGAATCGGTATAGCTTATTCGCTCGCATTTTTCCTCAAAGTATCCCGTACAAAATGAGCAAGATTATCGAAAACTGGTACGTCGATAGCTTCGGGATAATTCTGCATCACATATTCTCCATTACCGGTGCGAACCAGTATAGGTAAAGCATTCACCATTTGGGCTGCCTGTATATCGGAAATACTATCCCCCACAAATGATGTCACCGACAAATCTATATCAAACTGGCGTGCTATCTGGATCAGCAGCCCCGGTTTGGGCTTACGGCAAACGCAGTTTGCCCGGGGACTATGGGGGCAGTAAAAAATACCATCGATGCTTGCCCCGCGTGCAGCAAGCATTCGATCCATCTTGTCGTGTATTTGCTGCAGCGTTTCTTCGTTATACAGGCCACGCGCCAGACCAGACTGATTACTCGCAATAGTCACCAGATACCCAGCTTTTTTGAGGCGACAAATGGCTTCCAGGCTTCCGGGAATCGGTATCCACTCGTCGGCCGATTTAATATAATCTTCGGAATCCTGATTGATCACTCCGTCGCGATCGATGATAATCATTTGGGACATTTAAAAAGCCTCGAAATATAAATCAGTTCATTAAGGTCACGACTGAATTCGCGAAAAATCAGCCACATTTCGAAAACATCGATTTAACTGGTCGAGTAGCGCGAGTCGATTATTCTTTACTGATTCGTCGTCTACCATCACCATCACTTCGTCGAAGAAACAATCGACTACAGGTCGCAACTTCGCCAGCTGATTAAGGCCTTCAAGATAATCACCCTGCGCGAATAATCGTTCAGCATCCGCTTGCAAATCACACAGTTCTTTATATAGTTTTTTTTCTGCTGGCAATTCCAGCCGGGCCGCATCGACTTCTACCCCGGCAGCCAGGGTATTTTTTTTGAGTATATTCGCAATGCGTTTATTAGCAGCGGCAAGTGCTACTGCGGCCTCGTTATTCTGAAACTGATGCAAGGCCTGTACTCTACGATCACAATCGAATAACAGAGGCGGGCGACTATAAATTACCGCATCGACGATATCGTAAGGGATGCCCTGATCCTGATAATATACCTTGAGCCGGTCAAAAATATAGTCGATCACTTCCGCGACTACCGGGGCAGCATCGATTTTCAGTTTGAGACCGTCGACAGCCCTGTTGCACAGCCAGTCTAAATCCAATGGAAGTGATTTCTCAATCAGTATACGTACTATTCCGAGCGCTGCCCGCCTCAACGCGAAAGGATCCTTCACACCGCTGGGTTTTTGCCCAATCGAAAAAATTCCAATCAGACTATCCAGACGATCGGCCAACGCCAGACATTGCGCCTCCTGATTGAGCGGCAGTTCGTCGCCTGCAAATCTTGGCCAGTAGTGCTGCTCTAATGCTTCGCATATACGCTCGGGTTCTCCATCGTGGGTGGCGTAGTAACGACCCATAATTCCCTGTAATTTTGGGAATTCACCGACCATATCGCTGACTAAATCACATTTACACAATTGTGCAGCTTTACTAACGCCGATGTCATCGGCACCTAATTGCTGTGCAATATCTACCGCCAGAGCATCGATTCGGTCAACCTTGTCGCCAATACTTCCTAGCTGTTCCTGAAAAACCACCGCGTCGAGGCGAGAGCGCCAGCTGCCCAGCGGCTGTTTTCGGTCCTGTTGATAAAAAAACCGCGCATCGGAAAAGCGCGGACGTATCACGCGCTCGTTTCCGCGCGCAACTACCTCGGGTCTTTTACTGTCGATATTTGCGATCGCAATAAAATGAGGTAAAAGATCACCCTGCTGATCGAATAGCGCAAAGTATTTCTGATTATCCTGCATTGTCATGACCAGCACTTGCTGTGGAAGGTCGAGAAATTCGGTATCAAATTCACCGCATATAGCGACTGGATATTCGACCAAAGCAGTCACTTCGTCGAGCAGCACTTCGTTAATCTGCGCACTGCCGCCAAGCAACAAAGCCTGATGCTCCACCAACGATCGAATGGTTGATTTTCTATTATCGAAACTTGCTACTACCATCCCTTTCGAAAGTAAAATCTGCTCATATTCACCCGCCGCCAATATCTCAATTTTTCCGGGTGCATGAAATCTATGCCCATAGCTAAATCGGCTGGAGCCTACACCCAAAATTTCGCCCTCGACCAGATCGGATCCAATCATTAATACCAGCCACTTTACCGGCCGTACAAATTCTTCATTACCGCTTCCCCATCGCATTCGCTTCGCTATGGGTAGCTTTTTCAGTGCAGCAGCAACCAGATCAGGCAGCAGTGAGGCCAGGCTACGACCGGGTTCGGATTTCTCGAAATACAACCAGGTTCCTTTATCTGTCTTGCGCTGCACCAGCTGATCCACACTAACCCCACAGGAACGGGCAAACCCCTGCGCAGCCCGGGACGGGTTACCTTCTGCATCGTAGGCAGCCTGCAGGGCTGGGCCACGCTTCTCGATCGATTGATCGGCCTGCTGAACCGGCACTTCATGCAGTAGCATTGCGAGCCGCCTGGGAGTCGCAAAAACCTCCACCGATGCTGGCGTTAAGTCTAAGTTCACCAGCGCCTTCTGTACCAGGTCAGCAAAGGCCTTCGACAGCGACTTCAGCGATTTAGGGGGGAGTTCCTCGGTGCCCAGTTCGATCAAACAGGTATCAGGTTTGAGCTTACCCACCGCTTGACTCCTGCCGCAGCAATGGAAACCCGAGCGCTTCGCGAGACTCAAAATAAGTCTGGGCGACCGCTCGCGCGAGCGTCCTGATGCGCAAAATATAGCGTTGACGTTCGGTGACCGACATAGCGTGGCGCGCATCGAGCAGATTAAATGCGTGCGATGCCTTAATTACCTGCTCGTAGGCGGGCAAGGGTAGCTGATGTCCTATTAATTGCTGGCACTGGGTTTCGCAAACATCAAACCAGCGAAATAATTCATTGGCATTAGCCAGCTCAAAATTGTATTTCGACTGTTCTACCTCATTTTGATGATAAATATCGCCGTAGCTCACTATACCCTGTGGTCCTGTGGCCCACACCAGATCATAAATACTGTCGACCCCTTGAATATACATGGCCAGACGTTCGATTCCATAAGTGATTTCGCCAGAAACCGGACGACATTCTAGTCCGCCCACTTGCTGAAAATAGGTGAACTGGGTGACCTCCATACCGTTGAGCCATACTTCCCAACCAAGTCCCCAGGCACCCAGCGTGGGCGACTCCCAGTCGTCTTCCACGAATCGAATATCGTGCACCAGGGTGTCGAAGCCCAGACGCTTTAGTGAACCAAGATACATTTCCTGAAAATTATCGGGAGAAGGTTTGAGTAACACCTGAAACTGGAAATAGTGCTGAAGACGGTTGGGATTATCGCCATATCGACCATCGGTCGGTCGGCGGCTGGACTGTACATAGGCGCTACGCCAGGGTTCGGGTCCAATCGCTCGTAGAAAAGTGGCCGGATGAAAAGTACCAGCACCGACTTCCATATCGAGCGGTTGCATCACCACACAGCCCTGTTCGGTCCAGTAGTCCTGCAATGTTCGAATAATACCTTGAAAGCTGCTGGAATCGCTCGCGAACTGATTACTCATCTATTAAATACAGAAAAATTCGCGTGATTATAACTAACTGATCCTGGTTCCACATACATTTTAACTTCAAATTGCTCGCTTCGGGCTGTTGTTGTGTTCTCGCGGTAAGTAGGTAAAGATGCGGGGACTGATATTTCCTGCTAGCCCGCATATTGCACAATAGAGATTGAAGCTCTGGGAAATACGGCAACCAAGCCCAATTTTTCCCGAACTCGTTCAGATACACACTCTATTATTAGCATTCCAGTATTTTCATGTCTATTTATTTATGTTTATTGACTAGAATCACAGGCCATCGCCGCCTTCACGTTATGTGCGGGCTTGCATTATGAATTTCCATTTCAAGCAATGGTTGACCTGCCTGAAGCACTATATCTTGATGTGCCTGTTCGTTTCTGGCCCCGAACACTTACCCCGCAGCTTACACTGCATTATTATTAGCCTGCTGGCCTATTTCCTGCTCGGTTTTTCATTGGTTGATCAGCATCGCAGTTACACAATGGTAGTCGCGCAAATCTTGCTGGAATTGGGGCTCCTGGCTCTGGTCGCGCATATTGGCCTGAAATGGAAAAAAAAGCTGCCTCGATTTCACCAGACTTTTTCCGCATTGCTTGGTATTAACTTGATCATCACCGCCGTGAGTATTCCTGTCTACCAGGTGCTGATGCAAAATTTTAGCGCGGGCGGGGAAATAACCCAGTCTGTTTTGAACGCGACGATGGTGGTCGTAATTTGGAATTTGGCCGTGATGTCGCTCATTTTTAAGCGCGCCTTCGAAATCAATACGGTGCTTTCGTCTATGATATGTTTCAATTATTTCCTGCTTTATCAGTTTATTATCATCTGGATTATCTAGGGAGCCTTTGATCGAGTCATGACTGGAAATCGTGAGTGCCAAATATTCAATCTCGGCGACGCCTACACCGGTGGTGCGCGCGACGCTCCCTCGGTTCGACGTATCGGTGAGGGGTGCGAGCAGGCTCGGAAGCTTTGCAAACCTGGCAATAATCCGGCTATTATGCCACCCAGGGAAGTGCCCGTGCCGCAGCGACAGGATGTCGTCGAGCGGCCTTGCTTTTCGCACTCCGATCCTGATCATTTTTCATCCCAATACCAATCACTCAGACTGAATCAGCGGCTCCGTGCATGAATATCTATATTCTGGGCATCTGTGGGACTTTCATGGCGGGCATTGCAATACTCGCACGCGAACTTGGGTTTGAGGTTGAAGGATCGGATGCCAATGTTTATCCACCGATGAGCAATCAACTGAACGACGCAGGTATAGTACTGCACGAGGGTTATCAGGCTGAACGCCTGTCCGACGATATCGACATATTTATTATCGGCAATGCGATTACGCGAGGAAATCCACAATTTGAGCACATTCTGAACCACAATTTACACTATATATCTGGGCCGCAATGGCTATTCGAGCAGATTCTCAAAGATCGCTGGGTTCTCGCGGTAGCCGGCACTCACGGTAAAACCACGACTAGCAGTATGCTAGCCTGGATACTGCATCACAGCGGATTGAATCCCGGTTATTTGATCGGAGGTATAAGCCATAACCTTTCACGCTCGGCACACCTGGGAGAGGGACCGTTTTTTGTGATCGAGGCAGACGAATATGATACTGCGCTATTCGATAAGCGCTCGAAGTTTATCCACTACCACCCACGTACGCTGATTTTAAACAATTTGGAATTTGATCATGCCGATATATTCGAGGACCTGGCAGCGATCAAACGCCAATTTCACCATTTGGTGCGCACCCTGCCCGGCAACGCATTAATCATTCACAATAGTGATGATGCCGACCTTGACGAAGTCCTGGCTCTGGGGTGTTGGAGTGAATGTCTGAGCTTTGCAGCAGAGCAAGATAAGGCCGACTTCAAGCTCGATGAAAATTTAAATCTTTACCAACGTGAGACGAAAAAGTACTATCGAATCGAACTATCGCAACCCGGCCTTTTCAACGCGATGAATGCCAGCGCTGCCGCCCTGGCAGCCAGGCATGCGGGCGTGCCGTTGGCAATGGCGCTTGAGGCGCTACGACAATTCAAAGGTGTTAAAAGACGTCAGGAGGTTATCGCTGAAATAGATGGGGTTAGCATAATCGATGACTTTGCCCATCATCCCACCGCTATCGAGTTAACTCTGGAGGCGCTCAAGCCGAGTACTTCAGGTAGGCTGTTTGCGGTCATTGAATTGCGTTCTAATACGATGAAAATGGGCGTATTGGCGAGTCGTATCGAACAGTCCCTGAGCAGCGCCGATGTCGTGCTGATGTGCGATAGCAAGGAACTCGAGTGGGATATTCATGCAATGGCAAAAAATGCATCTACACGGGTAATGATTAAGAAAAATGTCGCCCAGATCATAAAACTACTGGTGAAAATTTGCCGAAAGGGTGATCAAATAGTTATCATGAGCAATGGAGGCTTCGACAATATTCATCAAAAATTGATCCGGGCTATGCAATCCAGACCTTAAGATTATGACAAAGAAATCCCATCGCCCTACCAAAATAGCCAAATACGAAATCAAGCGTCGTATTGGTCGTGGCTCTATGGGTGCGGTTTACGAAGCCTACGATCCCTTTGTACAGCGAACCGTCGCTATCAAGGTGGCCCATTCGCAAGAAGGCATGGATACCGTCACCAAACAAAAAGTGCGCGAGGGGTTTTTCTCCGAAGTCTATAGCGCTGGCAGAATGCATCATCCTTCTGTGGTCGGTGTTTACGATGCAGGACAGGAAAACGACTATAACTACATTGTGATGGAGTTTGTCGATGGTGTAACCTTGCAGGAGTATGTTACCGGCAAAAAGACCCTGACCCCTGACCAGGTAGTCGATGTTATCTATCAGTGTGCCAAGGGTCTGGATTACGTACACCGCCAAAGTGTCATCCATCGGGATCTCAAACCCGGAAACATCATGCTCAGCAACGACGGCGAAGTAAAAATAATGGACTTTAGCATCGCCCATATCGATGTGGGCTGGGAAAATCTCGACAATGAAATACAGGGTTCGCCAATGTATATGCCCCCAGAGCAATTATCGGAAGAAAAACGGCTGGTCGCGCAATCCGATATCTATTCACTGGGGGCAGTGATGTATGCACTATTGGCAAAAAAAACACCGTACAAGGCTAGCAGCCTCGAATCACTTATCTATAAAATCTGCAACCTGGAACCCGACCCTCTCTCCGAGATAAACGCCGATATTCCTGGGCACGTTATTGATATAGTCAACAAGGCGATGCAAAAAATTATTTATGATCGATATGAAACTGCCAAACAGCTTGCCGATGATTTAAGCCGTTCTTTCGGTCGGTTACGCAAAATCGGTGAACGCATCGATATACAGGAACAAAAATCCATCCTGCACTATCTACACTTTTTTAAGGATTTCAGTGAGGAGCAGATCTCCGAAGTTGTGTACGCAAGCGATTGGAAAGAATTCCAAAAGGGAGATGTCATAGTCACCGAAGGCGAGAAGGAGACCTCATTTTATATTATCGCCAAGGGTGGCGTCGACGTGTACAAAAAAGATCGCATCATTGGTACGCTAAAGCAAGGCGACTGCTTTGGTGAAATAGCGTTCATCACCAGGAATCCTCGTGCGGCCACCATCGTTGCCCGCACAAGTAATGTGCTACTAATGAATGTAAGCCCCGAACTTCTCGAACATGCATCGCAAGAGACGCAGTTACAGTACTACCGGATATTTCTCGAAAATCTGGTTTCCAGATTGTCACAAACAACCGATAAGCTGATTGATCCAAATAGAGTTTTACCCAAACCATGAGCATCGAAACCCTGACACTGGCAATGACCGGAGCCTCGGGCGTACCCTATACATTACGCCTGATGCAAATTTGTTTGCAGGCGAATCTTCGGATTCAATTCCTATGCTCACAACCAGGTCAAATCGTGTTGGGTATGGAGTCGACATTAAAACTCACCGGCAACGCACAAAAAATGCAACAACAATTGGTCGCTTACTTCGACGCCGATCCTTCCCTCATCCGCGTGTATGCGAAAGACCAGTGGACTTCTCCTGTTGCAAGTGGCTCATCGGTATCCGATGCGATGGTTGTCTGCCCCTGTACGATGGGATCACTCGCCTCGATTGCAACCGGAACTAGCGACAACCTGATTCACCGCGCCGCCGACGTCATAATCAAGGAACGGAAAAAGCTGATTCTAGTGCCACGCGAAACACCCTTTTCCAGTATTCACCTGGAAAATATGCTTAAATTGTCCAATCTCGGCGTTGTGATCTTGCCCCCTAACCCCGGTTTTTATCAGGGCGTAAATTCATCTGACGACCTGATCGATTTTGTCGTGGCGCGAATTCTAGATCAGCTAGGTATAGACAACAATATCTCACCCCGCTGGGGAAGTTCCAAATAATGCCCGAAGGCACAATTTTGCTCAATCATGACTGAATTGCCGCTGTTCCCACTCAAGACCGTATTGTTACCTTCCAACAAACTGTCGTTAAAAATATTCGAACCGCGTTATCTCGATATGATCGCCAAATGTATGCGCGACGAATCGAAATTTGGTGTCGTATTAATCTTTAAGGGCGAAGAAGCGGTTAGCGAAACCGATATTTACTCGGTCGGAACTACCGCGACAATAAGCGACTGGGAGGATCGTGCCGATGGATTGCTCGGTATTACTGCGCTCGGCATAGAGCGATTCGAAATTAAATCCACACACACCCAGTCCGACGGTTTGACCATTGCCGAAATCGAGATACTACCGGACACCGATACCCGTGAAATTCCAGAGCAATATACTTATATGCAGTCACTGCTCGATCATATCAGCGCACGGGCGGGCAAGGCTCCGGACGAATCCCAGGCTTTTTCCGAAATGCTATACCAGATGATTTATTTACTACCGCTAGAATCAAACCTGAAACAACGCTTGCTTGAAATCACAGACTGTAGTGATCGCGCCGCTATCCTGCACGCCGAATTGATTCGCCTGGGCGTGATTCAATATGTCAAACCGGATTTAAAATCCGACTGAGGCACCCCAGGGTTCCAATCTAACAAGCCTGAGGCTAAACTGACATTATCACCAAATCCATAAGGAGGCACCCGATGAAAAAATTGATATTAGCAACCGCATTTCTAGTGCTAGCTCCAATACTGCAGGCTGGCGAACTAGCTGGAGTATTTGTCAAGGATCAGGTGACTGCCGAAGATGGCCAAACTCTAGTGCTCAACGGGATGGGCCTGCGAGAAAAACTGTGGATCGACATTTATGTCGGCTCTTTATATCTGGTGAACAAATCAAATAATGTCACTGAAATCCTGTCTGCACCACACGCGATGCGGATACAAATGGATTTCGTCTACAAGAAAGTTGCAAAGAAGAAGCTTCTCAAAGCCTGGCGCGAGGGATTTGAAAAAAATCAAAGCAAGGAAATGCTGGTTAAACTCCAGGATCGGATGGATCAATTCTATAGCTATTTTGATCAGGACGTCGTCGCTAAAGACCAGTACATTCTCAATTATATTCCAGGAAAAGGTACCAGCGTGACTAAAAACGGCGCCGTTCTGGGCCTGATCCCAGGTGAAGACTTCAAGAATGCATTGCTGGAAATATGGCTCGGCAACTTTCCAGCGGACAAAAATTTGAAGCTGGGTATGCTCGGTTTAAAATAATAGAATCAATAGTAAATCAATGGGGTCAGTATCGATTGATCAAAATCAATGAGTGATCAATGGGGTCAGTATCGATTGATTCCAGAAAACGCGTGCTCGGCACATTCGATCGTTTGCTGTATCTCGGCATCACCGTGCGCCGAACTTACAAATCCGGCTTCAAATGCTGAAGGAGCGAGATACACCCCTCCCTGCAGCATCGCATGGAAAAATTGCTTAAATCGCTCGACATCACACCGAATAACATCATCGAAACATGACACCTCAGCCTGATCGGTAAAAAACAGACCAAACATAGCGCCCACCCGGTTAGCGCGCATCGGAATATTGCTCGATTCCGCGACCGCCAGAATCCCGTCTACCAGCATTTGAGTCTTTCCCGCCAGTTTCTGATAAAACCCGTCGCGGGAAATAATTTCGAGATTTTTCAGCCCGGCTGCCATCGCCACCGGATTTCCAGACAGGGTGCCTGCCTGATAAACGGGGCCAGTGGGTGCAATCTGATCCATGATTTCGCGCCTGCCACCAAAAGCCCCGACCGGCATACCACCTCCGATTACCTTGCCGAGTGTCGTCAAGTCTGGCCTGACACTGTACAGACCCTGCGCCCCAGTCAGGCCGACACGAAACCCAGTCATCACTTCGTCGAATATCAACACCGCCGAAGCGACATCGCAGCATTCACGTAGCGTTTGAAGAAACCCATCGCGCGGAGGTATACAGTTCATGTTGCCGGCTACCGGTTCGACGATTACACAGGCAATCTGGTCTCCAATTTCATCGAACACTTGCCGTACCTGCTCGCTGTTATTGTACTCAATCGTGATCGTATATTGCGCCAGCGCCTCTGGTACGCCCGGAGAATCGGGCACACCCAGCGTCAGGGCCCCGGAGCCTGCCTTGATCAGCAGCGAATCCGCATGCCCGTGGTAACAACCCTCAAACTTGACGATCTTATCGCGCGAGGTATAGCCACGCGCGAGTCTAATCGCACTCATTGTGGCCTCGGTACCCGAACAGGTCATACGCACCAGGTCCATATCAGGCATTACCGCACAGATTTTTTCGGCCAGCTCGACTTCCAGTTCGGTCGGCGTCCCAAAGCTGAGCCCCTTCCGTGCCACTTCGCACACCGCCTGAATTATTTCCGGATTGGCATGACCACAGATCATCGGTCCCCAGGACCCTACGTAATCGATGTAAGCATTGCCATCCACATCGATCAGGCGGGCACCTTCGGCTCGATCGATAAATATCGGAGTGCCACCCACACCATTGAATGCGCGAACTGGAGAATTGACCCCGCCAGGTATCACCCGTAGCGCGCGGTCAAACAGGGATTCAGATCGAGACATGGTTGTTCCTGCCAAAGGCTAAATGACTATAGCTTGCGCATCACGTGACTACCACCGGTATCGACGCGAAGCATAAATAATTAAAAATAATACCGGGATTCCCATCAAAGCAGTCGCAAGAAAAAAAGCGGGGTAGCCAATAGCATCGACGATAGAACCAGAAAAACCCCCGATACTCTTAGGCACCAGAGTCATTAACGAGGAAAAAATGGCATATTGCGTCGCGGTAAAGGAAATATTGGTCAGGCTCGAAAGAAACGCGATAAACGCTGCAATCGCCAACCCACCCGATAAGTTATCCGCCGAGATCACGATGTATAGCCACGCTATATCAGGCCCCACTGACACCAATAACATGAATAACAAATTGGTCACAGCTGACAAGAGCGCACCCACAAACAATATGCGCATCACCCCAAAGCGCACTGCCAACAAGCCCCCGGCAAATCCCCCTGCGATGGTCATCAATAAACCATAGGTTTTGGACGCCGCAGCGATCTCGAGCTTGGTGAAACCCATATCCTGGTAAAACACGTTGGAAATAGCTCCGAGCACGATATCCGAGATTCGATAAAGCCCAATCAGGGCCAGCACTATCCAGGCCAGGGATAAACCATATCGACGAAAAAAGTCCTTTACTGGCATCAGATAACTGCTATTCACCGCCACGTACCTGACGAATTCGATTTTAACCAGAACTAATGCGAGCATTGCAGCTATTCCGATCGCCAGCGCCAGACGCAAAGACCCGATCAAAAATCCGGACAGGTGCCGATTATTTATCATTTCAGCCAACGTGGATTTCATCGACCGAGTAATATCGCCGGTTAAATAAAAGCTGCCAACAAACCCTATAACCATAATCAGAAATAACAGCAGGAATCGAACATTTTCACTCAAACTGCTTTTATATACTGTTGCATTCTTATTCTCGGGTTCTTTAATGATCAAAGTAGTGACGATACCGACCAGCATCACGGCAGCCATAATGGCGTAGGTATATTGCCAGGCCTGATATTCGTATGCGCCCCTGGTCGAGCCAAAACTAGTGGCAAGGTACAAAGACCCGGCTCCCGCCACTACCATGCCTATCCGGTATCCCGCAATATAAGTTGCCGACATGAGTGCCTGCAAGTCTGCCTCAGCTGACTCAATCCGATAGGCATCGATGACGATGTCCTGCGTAGCCGACGAAAAACCAAGCATCACTACCGCGAGGGCCATCAAGGTCAAGCTATAATCACCCGCCTGCGGATTGATCGACGCCATCAACAAAATCGCCACAATGATGGCAAGCTGTGACACGAGTATCCAGGATCGCCGCTGGCCAATTAAGCGTGATAACCACGGCAACGGTATCTGGTCGACCAGTGGTGCCCACACGAATTTAAATGAATAACCGAGCGCCGCCCAGCTAAAATATGTCACGGCGGCACGCTCCACACCTGCCTCCCGTAGCCATAAACTCAACGATGAAAATATCAACAATATTGGAATACCGGCTGAAAAGCCGAGGAATAACAAAGTCACTACCCGTGGATGAGTAAAAGCCCGCAGCGTGCTCAACCAGGGGGTTTGCGAGTCAGCGCCTGTCATCATGTAGCAAGATCAAAATCATAATCCATGATCAACGGCGCATGATCCGAAAAACGTTGCTGTTTAAAAATGCTCGCCGACCGAATGCTGGATTTCAGCCCCGGTGTAACAATTTGGTAATCGATCCGCCACCCCACATTCTTGGCCCACGACTGGCCACGATTAGACCACCAGGTATATTGTTGATCGCGTTGGTCGACCGCTCGAAATGCATCGACAAAACCCACTCGGTCGAATACATCGCTCAACCAGGCTCGTTCTTCGGGCAGAAACCCGGAATTTTTCTGATTCGAACGCCAGTTTTTCAAGTCGATGTTCTGGTGTGCGATGTTCCAGTCGCCACAGATAATAAACTCGCGACGTTTTCTGCGCAGTGCCTGCAAGTGCAACATAAATCGCTGCATAAATCTAAACTTCGATTCGAGGCGTAACGCATTGGATGAGCCCGATGGCGCGTAAAGAGAAATCACCGACAAGTTGCGGTAGCGATATTCAAGATATCGCCCTTCGTTGTCGAATTCGGATTCACCAAACCCACGAATCACCTGCAATGGTTGGTGCAGACTATAAATCGCGGTTCCGCTATAACCTTTCTTTAAAGCGTCGTAATAATTGCAGATATAAGATTGAGGATGAAATACTGAATCCTGCAACTGGTCGATTTGTGCCTTGGTTTCCTGCACACAGACAAAATCGGCCTCCTGTTTTTCCATCCAGCCAAAAAATCCCTTACGCGACGCAGCGCGTATACCATTGGAATTAATCGAAATCACCCGCATACGAAACCGCTTTCATTCAAAAAAACAGGCGTTATCATACACGATATGCATAGTTTCCAAACTCAATTTCTTGATTATTGTTTGGACCGAGGTGTACTCAAGTTTGGCCAGTTTACGCTGAAGTCAGGGCGCGTCAGTCCGTACTTTTTTAATGCCGGATTATTTAATACCGGTGCTGACCTGGTCGCTCTAGGCGCTTTTTACGCAGAGGCGATCGATCGCTCCAGGATAGAGTTTGATTTGTTATTTGGACCCGCTTACAAGGGCATTCCGCTGGCTGCAGTAACCGCCAGCGCCTTGTATCAAAATTATCAACGTAATTTTTCCTACGCGTTCAACCGCAAGGAAACCAAAGATCATGGCGAGGGTGGTAATATTGTTGGCGCTCCAATTCAGGGCCGGGTCATGATCATAGACGATGTTATTACCGCCGGTACCGCAATACGTCAAAGCATGCAATTGATTGAGTCGCTCGGCGCAAGTGTTTGTGCTGTCACGATCGCATTAGACCGCCAGGAAAAAGGCCTGAGCGAGCAGTCTGCGGTACAGGAACTCGAGCAAACTGGCATACCAATCATCCCAATTATCCGTCTAGAAGATATACTACTATTCCTGCAAACGGGTGATTTCAGGCAGCATCTCCAGGCGGTAAAAAACTATCGCGACGAATATGGTATTGACTGAACCCCAGTAACTACTTTCGGTCTATCACTCACATACGGAGGGGAATCATGATTCGAATTTTGCTGCTAAGTTACCTGTTAACGGTCCCTGCCTATGCGCTTGAACGTATTAATGTAAGCAGTAACCCGCAAAAAACCGCAGTAGTCGAGCTCTTTACCTCCGAAGGATGTAGCAGTTGTCCACCTGCGGATCGATGGTTTGAGGCAATGGTGCAACTACCATCGAATGAAATAGACGTCCTGGCACTCGCGTTTCATGTCGATTACTGGGATTATCTCGGTTGGAAAGATCGTTTTGGCAACCCCAGGTATACCAGCAGGCAACGGCAGCTGGGGGCCAGTAACCAACAGAATACAATCTATACCCCTGAGTTTTTCGTCGATGGCGTGGAAGCACGCGGCACCAGTAAGGTGTTGGAAAAAGTTCGTAGCAGCAACCGAAAAAAGGCACCCATTCAGCTCGAATTGTCGGTTACCAAACTATCAGGCTCACTACAACTGGAATTGCGTACCATAAGACCAGCTACATTGACTGGACCACTCGATTATCAATTTTTCGTATACGAAAGCCAATTGATGAGCGACGTCAAACGTGGCGAGAATGCGGGAGAACAACTGAGACATCAGCATGTTGTAAGGTATATGAGTCCAACACAATCGCTGAGGGAAATTAATCAGCGCAGTATCAAGATCGATAGCGACTGGCAGCTCGATAAAGTTGGTGTTGCTGCCTTAGTGACCTTACGCGGAAAGGATATCTATCTACAGGCGGTTCACACACCAATTCTGCCATTGCTAAGCCCTTAAGCAAGACTGGCTGGCCACCGAACAGGCAAAGTTTTTTTGAACGATTTACGATAGCCGGTCGATAAAGCCTGACAAGCACGATGAATATTCAGTGTAAATGATCTATTATTGTAGGAAATAACATTATCGAAAAATCCTGGGGAGGCCGTGAGTTGCCAGGGATTTTAAATCTTATGAGACATCGATGTATCCATATTCGAACTGCCGTAACAACCATTGTGCTAACAATGGCGTTGCTAGGGCTATCGACTGGAACCGATGCAGGCAAACTTTACAAGTGGATCGATGAAAATGGCAATGTCCGTTATAGTGATCGATTGCCCCCGACGCAAGTAAGGCAAGCGCATGAAATTCTAAATTCTCAGGGCATAGTCATCAGTAAGACAGATGCGGCCAAGACCGAAGCGGAACTGATCATCGCCAGAAAAATACAGGAGGACCTTGAAGCGAGACTAGCCGAGGAAAAAAGGATTAAGGCAAAACAATTTCACGAAGACCAGGTTTTACTACTGACTTTTAGTTCCGAGGAAGAAATGGACCGGGTCAGGGATAACCGACTCAATGTACTGGATGCAGTAATAGAACTGATCAAAAAAAGTCTCGGAACAACCATTGAAAAACTGATCGGCTTAGAAGATACCGCGGTAAAGCTATATATTTCAATAGACAAGGAAATTCCAGGAGGACTCGCGCAAAATATCGAATTCTTTACCCGGAAGAAAGAGATTCGGGAACAACAGCTTGACCTCAAGGAGACCGAAAAAAGAAAAATATTGCGACAATACAGGATCGACCTGGCGCGTTTTCGATATCTAAAGGCAGTCCAGTTAAATTAGCCCGGTTATTTTTCAGCCCGCTGATTCGAGGTAGCGGCTACTAAGCTTTGATCAACGTCCCCACCCCGGTGTCGGTGAGCAATTCTAGCAGTACCGAGTGCCTCACTCTTCCGTCGATTATATGACTGGTTTTAACTCCGGATTTGACCGCATCGAGTGCACAATTCACCTTGGGTAACATCCCGCCATGAATGATATTCTGCCTGATTAGCCGGTCGGTAGCCTCGGCGTTTAATCCCGTCAATAACTGACCATCGAGATCGAGCACGCCTGAAGTATTGGTGAGCAATATCAATTTTTCGGCACCCAGTACAACTGCAAGCTTTCCAGCAACCAGATCGGCGTTTATATTATAGGACGCACCATCCTCGCCGACACCTATCGGCGCAATGACTGGAATAAAGCCATCGTTGTCGAGCATTTGTACCACCGATGGATCGATGCTTTCGACTTCACCTACCTGGCCAAGATCCAGGCTTTCTGTGTCACCTTTACCGAGTTTCATCTTTCGCGCATTGATCAAGCCGCCATCTTTGCCAGTCAAGCCTACTGCCCTGCCTCCGTGGCGATTGATCAGCGAAACGATTTGCTGGTTCACCAGTCCGCCTAATACCATCTCGACCACATCCATAGTTTCGTTATCGGTCACACGCATCCCTTCAATAAAGCGGCTTTCTTTACCAATTTGATCGAGCATTTTTCCGATTTGGGGGCCGCCCCCGTGCACAATAACTGGATTTACACCAACCTGTTTTAATAAAACGATGTCCTGAGCAAAGCTACTTTTTAACGCCTCATCGACCATAGCGTTACCGCCGAATTTAATCACCACGGTTTTCTGATCCATTGCCTGGATGTAGGGAAGCGCTTCGATCAGAATTTCGGCGACGCTACTTTTTTTGACTGTCATAGGTTTAAACCTTTTTTACTTAGCGAGACTCTTATTTATTCAGAGTTTCTGTAGTACATGGGCAGTTTATTGCTCCTCGAAAACTGTTCCTTGCGTCGCCTAAAGGCGCCTACTGTTGCCGCCCTATTAAATGCATCCTGTAACGATTCAAAACCTGCATATCTTACATCCATGTGGAAAAAGTGCCACCGAAAATATACCTGTAAGACATTGATTTCACGGGATAAAAAATCACATTACTCGGTTTTTGTCCTCTGGTAAATCAGGGCTTGTCCTGTACCAGATACCGGGAATAAATTGACCCGGGGTTCATTATTTACGTTCGTTGGCGAGATATCTGTCGGCGAGCAAATCAATGAGCTGTATCGCGATTACCCGCTTTTCCCCGAGCGCTAATAATTGCTGCCCATCTGGCCATATAACGAGTATTTCATTGGTATCACTTTCAAAACCACTTGGCCTAACACCCACCTGATTGGCAGCGATCATGTCGAGATTTTTTCGTGTCAGTTTTTCGCGTGCATGCTGCTCGACATCTTCAGTTTCTGCCGCGAATCCAAGCGTAAAAGGCTTATTACCAAGCTGGGTAACTTCGCTGACTATATCCGGTGTGGGCACCAGTTCAAGCTGCATGCTGGCGCCATCTTTTTTTATTTTATGTGCGGCCGGTTTTTCTACGCGATAATCGGATACCGCTGCACAGGCGATAAAAATATCGGCTCCCGGTGCACGCTCAATGACCGCATCTCGCATTTCGATCGCGCTGGTCACCGATACACGCCTGACGCTTTGTGGCGGCGAAATTTCAACCGGACCACTAACCAGAGTGACGTCAGCCCCTGCTTCACTGGCCGCCTGGGCCAGTGCATAACCCATCTTCCCCGAGCTGCGATTACTGATGTAACGTACCGGGTCAATCGCTTCACGGGTCGGGCCCGCACTGATCAATACCTGCTTACCGAGTAGTTTTCCTGGGCTAAAAAACTGGCAAATTAGCTCCGACAACCCTTCGGGTTCTAACATTCGGCCCAGACCGACATCGCCACAGGCCTGGTCCCCCTCGGCTGGGCCCCAGACCTTCACACCACGTGCTCCGAGCGCTCGGATATTCTCCTGTGTAGCATCGTTGGCGTACATTTGCTGATTCATCGCAGGTGCAATCGCGACTGTTGATTTGCTCGCCAGACATAAAGTAAGCAGCAGATTATCCGCGTATCCATCCCGTAATTTAGCAATAAAATTGGCCGACGCTGGTGCAATTACAACCAGATCAGCCCAGCGCGCGAGTTCGATATGATCCATCGCTGAATCGGCATCGGCATCGAATATCTCGGTGTAAACACGATGGCCGCTCAAGGCCTGGTAAGTCATCGGCTGGACGAACTCTCGCGCCGACGGCGTCATCACCACGCGCACCTCGGCACCAGCCCTGACCAGCAGGCGAATGAGCTCGGCTGACTTGTAGGCAGCGATGCCGCCCGTCACACCTAGCAGAATATTTTTCTTGAGAGTTGCGCCCATTTGATCTATTTTAGCGCAAGTAGATACAACGTAAAGGATTACACATGGCTATTACCGACTGGCCGCGCGAAGAGAGGCCGCGCGAAAAACTTTTGCTCAAAGGCGCCGACGCATTATCCGACGCTGAGCTACTCGCGATTTTCCTGCGCAGCGGAATTCAGGGCGTATCGGCAGTTGACCTTTCGCGTCAACTTCTTACAAGTTTTGGCTCCCTGCGCACCTTGCTCACCGCCTCGCAATCCGACTTTTGTAAACACAAAGGGCTCGGTAATGCTAAATACGCGCAATTGCAGGCCGTACTGGAAATGGCGAAGCGACACCAGTCCGAAACACTCAAAAGAAGCGACTGCCTGACCAACCCAGCCGAGACTGTCAGTTACCTACGTAACCAGTTGCGCGATCGCCCATACGAAGTATTTGCCTGCCTGATGCTGGATAATCGCAATCGTGTCATTGCTTTTCGTGAAATGTTCCGTGGCACTATCGACGGCGCTAGCGTCTATCCGCGCGAAGTGGTGAAGCAGGCGCTGGCCGACAATGCCGCCGGAGTTATTTTAGCCCATAACCACCCATCAGGCGTCGCCGAGCCTAGCCAGGCCGATATTCAGATAACCGAGCGACTCAAAAAAGCGCTCGCTCTGGTCGACATCCGCGTACTGGATCACGTGATTATCAGCGAACAGGCCGTGTGTTTTTCTGAACG
>JADFJT010000079.1 GCA_022566015.1 Pseudomonadota bacterium
TGAATGTGGTAGCGGAAGGTATCGAAACCGACTTCGAGGCGGATATGCTCTGCGAGTATGGTGCAGATTATGGGCAGGGATTCCTATATTCACGGCCGGTCGATGAAGAGTCATTTCTGGCTCTTTTGACCTAATTCACTCGTGCTTATCGACAGCGTTTTCCTGAATTTAACAAAGCTTTATTGGGAAGTCTGTACTCGGCTGCATCGACGCTTAGCTGGCGTAGGGCTTGCCGTGTCGATTTAAATCTGCGATTTTTTATCCGGCTGGCTTTTCACTTTCTCTGTTTCCAGTTGTTCGATTGGCTCTACGATCAACTCCAGACTTTCGAGTCTGAGATCCCTGTGCAGCGGTTCGAGTGTCGGCATGGTTTTACTTATCTTGCTCGACAGGCGACTGAAGCGTTCAACTTTGCCGTGCAATCCCTGCCGACCTGCGACCGCCGTCAGGGTATCGTTAAAGTGGTTGGCGGCCGCGCCGAGGCTGCCGCCTAGTTTTAGTAATCGATTGGCGACTTCACACACCTGGTTGAAAATTTCACCTGCCTTTTCGCTGATTTCACGTGCTTCCTTGGTACTGCGCTCCATCATCCATAGATTAGCGACGGTACGCAGTATTGGGATCAGCGTGGTATGCGATACCAGCACGATGTTTTTCTCGTAGCCATAGGAGAACAAATCCTTTTCGTATTTTAGTGCTTCGATAAAGGCGGGTTCGATTGGCATGAACATGAGCACGAAACTGGGGCTTCGAATTCCGATTAAATTAGTGTAATCCTTACTGGATAAATCGTCGATATGTCGCTTCACCGCATTGGCATGCTCATCGAGTGCCAGATTTAGTAACTCCGGTGTCTCTGCCGACACTACTTTGTCATAGGCGACCAACGATACCTTGCTGTCGATTATGATCTGTTTGCCATCCGGTAAATTGACCAGGTAATCGGTTTGACGCCGCCGCCCGTCTGCATCTTTAAAGGATGTCTGTTTTTCGAAATGTGCGCCCGCGATCAGACCACTCATCTCGAGCGTCTTCTCCAGTTGCGCTTCACCCCAGGCACCTCTCTTTTGAGAATCTCCCTTGAGTGCGGAGGTCAGGTTTTTCGCCTCCGTACCTATTTTCAGGCCGATTTCGAGTACTTTTTTAATTTCGCTTTCTAGTGCGGCATTGCCTTTCACCGAATCGGTGTGGACTTCATTGACGCGCTTTTGAAACCCTTCGATCTGCTCACGAAATGGCTTGAGCAGGGACTCGATAGAAGACTGGCTATTCTTGTTAAAAGTTTTGGCCTTTTCGTCGAGTATTTTGCCCGCCAGATTTTCGAATTCGACTTTGAGTTGTTCCCGCCCTTCTTCGAACTGTTTTAATTTTTGTTCGCTCATTTCGCGATCCTTTTGTTGCTCGATCTTGAGCGCTCGATTGTCCTGTTCAGTGCGATTCAGTATGTCACCCTGTTCGTTGATACGTTGCTGGGCCTGTTCCAGGCTGGTTTTTAATTCCTGCACCTGCTGCTGTAATTGCGCTTCACTTTGCTGCGCAAGCGCCAGGCTGATGCCGAGATTATTTCGTTTTTGCATGGAGCGAAAATAAATAACTGCACCGAGCAACACCAGGCCAGCTATAACGGCAATTAACACTACTTGATCGGGGGCGAGGTTTTCCATGCGGAACTCTATTTGGATGCTCGACTGCTATTGTAACAGTATTACGAGCCGGACTTTAAGGGTTGAGCGGTTGCAGTCGAGTATCTACTTCCTTCCCGGCCCGCTCCTTTTGGCTCGACGAAATGGATACACAGGCTTGCCATAAGTCTTTTCCATCCCATTCAATCTTACTCTGGCTATACAGATTCTCATTCAAGCGGTCAATATGCTGGCCCAGCGGCTCGCCAAAATACTGTGCTATCTGGCTTAATCGGACGAACCGTCGATCAGGCTCGAAACACCTGGCCCATTCCAGTAAGGCTTCCATGGCTTCTCGCGCATTATGATCGGAACAGGCGCGATTCAATCTTCGTTTTGCCTTGCGCAAGCTGGTTGAGGTGGCAGCCGTCGACGCCGGGCCAGATCGGGTGAAACGCCCACGCGATATCCACCAGACTGCAATGCTTACCATCCAGCCGATCGCCAGAAACAGGCTCACCCAGACCCAGACACTGCCCGTCTTAGTATTGGCTTTTGTCAGTACCAGCGAGTCAATCGCACTCACCCGAAAGGGGTCGAAGTTTGGTAGTAATACAGGAACATTGAAGGTTGCCGGACTGACGTTTATGGTTCGCGATGGAATAAGTGCGACTTCCTGCATTTGAGTGTCTACATTCCACCAGGGAACCGCTATTTCAGGCAGAATAAAAGACCCCGCGGCGGTGGGTATCAAAGCAATTTTTTGCTCTCGAGTACCGATAATACCCATAGTGGTGCGTTGATTTTGAAGCAGGGGTTTATCCGGATATTGCTTGACGCCTGCAATATCCTTCACCACCAGGTCCGGTAATTGCGCGGCGGTCAGGCCTTGTGCCACCAGGCTGATAGTTCGGGTTACTGGTTCGCCAACAATGATTCGATTTAAATCACCCTGCCATTTTTCGACTAATCGAATACTGGTCGCGGGTAACCAGTTAGGTGCATCAAAGGTATCCGAAACCGAGGTAATTTCAAGCGTCAGTCCCTGCGAGAGTATGCGCCGAAGATTCCCACTTTCCGGGAACGGATTAAACAGAGTCTGAGCGCGCGAGGTGAGGCGAATTTCAGCCAATACCGGTTTTATTTTTAACTGCCCGCTCTGTTGCGGAAAAAGCGCAAATTTCTTTTCCCGTACCAGGAAAGGTTTACCGCCTAGTTGCGTCTGGTACTGCCTGGTCCTGCCGAGCGGTTCGACCACGACCTCGACACCGTCGATCTCCAGATCGTGCATCTGATAAGCCGATACATTCAAATTAGTCAGTAATCGAAGTTTGACCACCACCTGCCCCTGTACCGGAATTGTCGCCTTATCGGCAGACAGCTCAAATATCAAATCCCCATCAGCCGGGGCACTGTTTTGGCCGGCGGATTTGACCTCGATCTTAAAGGATTTACTTTGATCCTTACCGAAGTGAACCCCGGGTACGATAAATTCACCGACCTCCTTCGGCATCAGCAGCAAGGTCCATTTGAGGCTGCGTCGATATTCACCGTTGATAATACTGATGTTATGGCTTTGACTGCTACTGAGTATGACAAAATCTTTCTGCAACGGAGAGAAGTCAGGATCCTGATCTGGCGTTTGTTCGGATTCAAAAAATAACTGGAACGATTCGTTCACACGCACCGGTTTGCGATCGATGGAAATGCTGATAGCGGCTTCGGCCAGTTGACTGAAACCCAGCAGCCCGATTAACAGGTAACTTGAAATGAGCCGCTTAATCATGGCTTACCATGGCTTCTCTTCGGTGGGGGCTCCCCCACGATTTTGATATTGATATAAAAACTTGCGCCGCAACAAGCCGCCTGGATCGTCTGGTATTTTCCGTAGCCACTGCTCAAGCGCCTGATCGGATAGCTTTTGATCGAGACTTGCTATGCCTTCGGCGTCGCTCGAATTCTGTTCACCAGGCTGCGATTGCTCACTCTTTATCGATTCGGTTTCGGCCAGTTCCCGACTGTTTTTCGCCTGCGCAGAATCAGAATCCTGCTGTCCGGACGGCTGCGCTTCCGATTCAGATTGCTGCTCGCCCTGGCCAGCTTTATCGGATTGCTGGTTTTGGTCCGATTCAGAGGGCTGCTTTGACTCGTCGCCCTGCTGTTGTTTGGATTGCTGATCCTGTTGCTGCTGCAATGCATCTTCTAACAATTTCTTGTTATAACGAGCGTCCCGATGTTGAGGATTTTGTTCCAGTACCTGTTCGTAAGCCTTGATCGCGTCTTCGAATCGATTCAGTTTTGCCAGTGCATTGCCGCGATTATAATACGCGCTTTCGCTATTTTGCAGATCCCAGTATTGCAGTGCCCTGTCGTAATCGCCGACTCGATACCAGGACGAACCCTTCCAGCCGGGATCGTCGAAGGTTTCCGCAGCCTGTTGGTGCTCACCTCGATCAAACTGTAAGCGCGCACGCTGATCGCTATTCTGCCACAGTGAATCCCAGGCCGATGCCTCCACCTGGGGCAGGTGGAGCACCAATACCAGCGGTAACACCATCAATACACCCCGCCGAAAAGCCAGTGCAGCGAATGGTAACAGAATCAAAATTAACCAGGGGCCCTGCTCGTACCAGATATCGGCACTCTGGTCGCTGGCAATCGCTTCCTGCTCGAACCGACTGGTCTTCATCGCATTCAAAATCCCCTGGATATCCTGATCACCAGCGCTGATAGATCGGAATACGCCATTACCTGCACGAGCCATTTTACGCAAGCGATCCAGTGGCATACGCGGGATCACAATAGCGCCCTCTGCATCTTTTAAAAAGCCCCCGTTAGCCAGTGGTATCGGCCCTCCCTGCTCGCTACCTATACCCAGCACCGACACACGAAAGTTTGGGTTTTGATCCAGGAGCAGATCCATGGCGTAGATTTCGGATTCGCTGAATCCGTCGCTCACCAATAATATATCGCCACGCCTGATCCCCGAATTTTCAAACAGGATGTAAGCCTGTATCAGCGCCCGGTCGGCTCGACTACCCTGGGTGGGCATGATGTCGGTGCTCAAACTGGGTAATAACGCGTTAATCGTTGCATCGTCATCGGTCAGCGGTGTGACCACGAAAGCTTCTGCCGCGTACGCGATTAATGCAGTCTGTCCCTCGTCTCGCTGGCTCAGAATATCGGTAATCTTGTGGCGTGCCCGGGTCAGCCGACTCGGTTTAATATCGTTCGCATCCATCGACCGCGACACATCCAGCGCGATCACCAGAGCCGATTGTTGTTTGAAAACCGGTTGCGGTAATTTTTCCCATACCGGTCCAGCCAGCGCGATAACCGCGAGCGTTGCGCC
This sequence comes from Pseudomonadota bacterium, assembly GCA_022566015.1. Lineage (GTDB taxonomy): Bacteria > Pseudomonadota > Gammaproteobacteria. Next base: position 4,975 of record JADFJT010000079.1, read on the forward strand.
GAGGCCCGTCATCACCAGCGACCAGTTTTTGCGCAACTGAACCTGCCCGGCGAGCAAATGCGACAGCAGAGCAGGATCGACCACGGCCTGCCAGTTCCTGCTCAAGCGTCCACCTTTTATCAAATACCACAGCAAAGCCCCCATAGGTAGAAAAACCAGTAACCAGGCAGGGCGTAAAAAATGGAATTGCTCGATCACACCAGTACCGCGCGGGTCCGATACAGGCAAATGAACGCGGCAAGACCCAGTGCCATCGCAAGTGGCCAGAAAAAAAGCGCACTAATCGGTCGAAGCAATTGCGCCTCACTACTAACGGGTTCGAGCTGATCAAGTAGCGCATAAATATTCTCCAAATCTTCGGTCTCTCGCGCGCGAAAATACCGCCCACCGGTCAAATCGGCGATATCCCTGAGCATTTTTTCATCCAGTTGTGACGAAGGATCGATTTTTCGAAGTCCAAACCAGGTTGCCCTTAACTGCGCATCGGCACCAATACCAATGGTATAAATTTTCAATCCACGTTCGGCGGCCAGTTGTGCGGCCTTGATCGGTGTCACTTCACCCGCAGTATTGGCACCATCTGTTATCAACACTAGAACCTTGTTATCTCGATCGCTATCTATCAGTCGCTTGAGTGCAAGACCGATTGCATCTCCGATTGCAGTGCGCTCACCGGCGAGTCCTATCGCGGATTCCAGCAGCAATTGTTCTATGGTACTGGTATCAAAAGTGAGCGGTGTCTGCAGGTAAGCCTGGCTGCCGAACAGGATCAAACCTAGTCGATCACCTTTTCGGTTCTGGATAAACTTGGCTGCTACCGATTTGGTCGCAGTCAGGCGATCCACTAATTTCCCATTAATTTTGAAGTCGGTGGTGCGCATGCTGTCTGACAGATCCACAGCGATCATCATATCGCGCCCGCTGATATTGATGCTGAGCGGGTCGCCAAGCCACTGCGGCCTGCTCGCGGCGACCACGGCGAGGCACCAGGCCAGCATACCCAGCCACCTGATCCAGCGTATATTTATGCTGCGTCGGCTTTCCGACTGGGATAATTTGAAATCGTCGATGAAAGGTACGCGCAGCGCAGCCTCGTGATTTGAAGACCGGGCGGGCAATCCGAAATAAACGGCCAGTGGCAGTGGCAATAGCATCAAAACCCAGGGCCACTCAACTTGCAGCATGGTCGTCTATCCTGGGCAATAAGTTGATCCAGTTTTCACAGCTACGAAACAGCTCGTCGATATCGATTTCGAACTTCGGCTGGTACTGCCCCTGGGTCAACGCATTACATTGTTCGCCAGAAAAACAGGGCTCCTCAGAAATTTGGTTGAGGCGGTTTATCCATTTTTCGCCGCTTAGACTCGCGTCCGTCGCGCGCGCGCCATAACTGATTACAGTGCGGCGCAACAATACCGATAACGCCTGAATTAGCTTGCGCTCGTCACCCTGTTCACCCATGGCTATTTGTCGAATACGATTTAATTCTCTGAGACTGGCGGTTTTTATTGGCTTGTGACGCAGTCGAGCCAAAATTTTGGGCAGCATTTTAATCAGTAATAGTCCCATTAAAATCAGTAGCACCAGCAACAACCACCAGCCAGGCGCCGGTGGCCACCACAGGCTACCCGTGGGCAGGTGAATATCTTTTAGTGGCAGATCGTTCATTTTCTGGAACCGACTCCGAAACCAGTTTTCAGTATTTCAAGCTGGTCCGAAGTAGTAGAAGCGTCGATAAAATGCAGACGAAACTGGCGCGAAAGCTGTTCGAGAGTCTGGCGGTGCGCGTCGAAACGTTGCTGATATTCCTGCCTGCTGGTTTTATTGCCGCTATCGATACCGATTTCGGCATGACCATCGGTGAGCCGATAATACCCTGCGGGTGGTAAGGCCTGCTCCAGTGGGTCGTGGGTGAACAGCAGAACAACGTCGTTGTGTTTTGCCAGCCTCGACAGGTGCACGCGCCAGGAATCATCGAAAAATCGAAAATCGCTGATCAATACCACCAGGCTACCGGGACGCGCAACTTCGCGCAGCCGTTTCAGCGCGAGCAATCCGGCCTCGCCGCTAGGCACGATTTTATCGCGCTGATCCCAGGCAGAGTGAGTGGTGAGTTTTCGAATAAAATTTAACGCGGCCGACTTACCCGACCGGGGGCGAAATTCGAAGTGGTCCTGTTCGGAAAATATCAAGCCGCCGAGGCGATCACCGTGCTGTACGCTACTCCAGGCCAGCAATGCAGCCAGCCTCGACGCGAGTACCGATTTGAAACAATTTCGCGTACCGAAAAACATCGAGCGGCACAGGTCGACCCAGAGCAATACCGGTCGTTCTCGCTCTTCACGGTAAACCTTGGTATGGGTACGACCGCTACGCGCTGTGACGCGCCAGTCGATAGCACGGATATCATCGCCTGCCTGGTAGGGCCTCGACTCGTGAAATTCCATGCCACGACCACGGAACGAAGACAGGTGGCCACCTGCCCTTTGTGCATTAACCGAGTTGGAAAACAGTGGGATGTTTTTTGCCTCTCGGTGTAAACCGATCAGCGTCGACTGCCGCACACGAACAACATCGTCTCCCGCTTCCAGTGATCCTGTCATGTGCTTTTCCATTGCTGGTGTACCTTAGAAAGGTTCGGTTAGGGCACGGCAATACGAGAGATCAACTCGTCGACGCAATGATCGGCGGTCACACCCTCGGCTTCGGCCTCGAATGTGAGGATAATGCGATGGCGCAGTACGTCGGGCGCAATCAGTTGAATATCCTCCGGGGTGACGAAATCCCGATTATTCAGCCAGGCGTAAGCGCGCGCGCAGCGATCGAGCGCCATGGTTGCACGTGGGCTACCGCCATACTCGATCCACCCCGCCAGGTCATCCCCGTACCTGCCCGCATCCCGTGTCGCCAGTACGATTTCAATCAAATAGGCTTCGAGGTTATCGGCGAGGTAGGTATCGAGCACACTTTGGCGCGCCTGCAACAAGGATTTCTGGCTGATCGGGTTCGAGGCAGGCTGGATTCCCTGCAACCCGGTTTGGGCTTCTTCGCGGGTTAACCGCAAAATCGCCGCTTCGTCCTCGGCATTGGGATAATCTACAGTGACGTGCATCAAAAAGCGATCGAGTTGCGCTTCTGGTAAGGGGTAGGTTCCTTCCTGCTCGATCGGATTTTGGGTCGCCATGACCAGGAAAATTTCGGGTAACAGGTAAGTTTGGTCCCCCACTGTAATTTGACGCTCGGCCATCGCTTCGAGCAAAGCCGACTGCACCTTCGCGGGTGCGCGATTAATTTCATCCGCGAGTATCAGGTTATGGAATAGCGGCCCGCGCTGGAATTTGAAACTCCCGTCCTGAGGGCGATAAATTTCTGTACCGGTCAAGTCGGCAGGCAATAAATCCGGGGTAAACTGGATGCGATGAAAATCGGCGTCTATGCCTTCGCCAAGCACTCGAATCGCGCGCGTTTTCGCAAGCCCCGGCGCACCTTCCACCAGCAGGTGACCGTCGGCCAGAATTGCGATCAGCAGTCGGTCAATTAAGCCCTTCTGCCCAATTATTTTTTTACTAAGATATTGTTTTAATTGAAGTATTTCGTTCTGTGACAAGGATTGCCTCTTCCAGGTTCAATGTTTACGCGACTAGTACAATAGTAACATGGGCAAGGCCCGACTCAGGGCAATAAATGTCCAGTCTTGATCCAGAAGATGACTTCATCTTCGACGTAGGGGCAGTGCTCGCTATTGTGGGGACTTCGAATCCAGGTCCCCGCTGGATAGTGACCGTATTCATCCTCCAGGGTTCCCTTTAATACGAATACTTCTTCACCGCCAATATGCTGATGCGGCAAAAATTTAATGTTAGCGAAACACCTCATCAGCGCAACATTCTCGTGACCAAAATCGTGTAGTGGCATTATTTCCAGGCCAGGTTCGCCGGGCATCCATGCGGCCTTATCGGTGTCGATACAGACCGGTTCGATATCCTCAACATCGAACTGCTCGAGCTTGACCAAAAGTATGCATCCCTGCTTGCTAAATGGGCTATGCCTGGAACCCGGTGGATTGCGCAAGTAAGTCCCGGTGCCATAGTCCCCGTTTTCGTCTGAAAACACACCGTCGAGCACCAGTATTTCTTCGCCCAGCGGATGGCGATGCTCAGCAAAAGACGACCCGGGAAGGTAACGCACCAAACTGGTAGTATGGCCATGTTCGGCTGCTTCGCGCGCCAAAGGCTTGCGCCACACCCCGGACATTGGACTCTCTTCCCATTCTAGCTGGTTGGTATCGATCACCACGGTCTGGTTAAATTGCATGTTTAACATTGTATTATCCTGAGGCCTGCCTGTTCACTGAGTTTTTGCTTAACCAACGATCCAGATGATTGGCAAATGCCTGTCGATCACTCTGGCTTAGTGGTGGCGGACCCCCGGTAACAACCCCGCTCGATCGCACCGACTCCATAAAATCCCGCATGCTGAGGCGTGATCGTATATTTTCCCGGGTAAGCATTTCACCGCGAGGACTGAGCACGATACCACCTTTTTCGATTACTTCGGCTGCCAGCGGTATATCACTGGTAATGACCAGATCACCCGATGCCAGCCTTCGAACAATTTCATTATCGGCCACGTCGAACCCCGAACGAACCCGAATAAATTTAATGTTGGGCGAAGGCGGGATACTCACCGATTGATTTGCCACCAGTGTTGTTTGCACCCCTGTTCGGCGCGCGGCCTTGAACAGGATGTCCTTGATCACCACCGGACAGGCGTCTGCATCTACCCAAATTTGCATTTAAGACAACCTCACCCTATACCGGTATCGAGCGTTTTGCTTATCTGATCACAGTACGCATTATCGACCATTACACCGTACCTTTTGGCCGGATTGACGACCAGATTCCTGGCCACTTCAGGTTTGTCCATTTCCACAGCCAGCCGGGCATAATAAATAGTTCTGGAAAGGTCGGCTAAAATGAAAAAAGGGCTGGTTTTTTGACACTTCTCGATAAAGACGATCGCACGACCATAGCGCTTTTCCTGATCCAGTTTATCGATGATTAAACGTCCGATACAAAGCAGGGTTCGGGAAGGGCCCCATTTTTCGATGTGACTGAACAGTGTTTCAAATTCTGCTACCTGAGTTTCTTCGTAGTCATATCTATCCATCAGCAGGTTAACTGCACTGCTGTTTCGATGGGTTATTACCATTTTGTAAATTTGACCCATGAATACGTCATACTCTTTCGATTCCCTTTTAATTTCCCGCTGTTGCTGGCGTTCTGCCCTGCCTCGAATAGACATGGAAGGGGTATTACGAAATTGCCTCTCCGATTTCATTACTTCTATTTCTTCGGCGAGTTCCTCCTGGGTTTCTTCCTTACGCTCTTTTAACCAGAGGTAGCCATATAAATAACCCGCAACACCTCCAAATACATGGGCCACTACATTGATTCCCCCATAATTATCGGAGGTAAGCATTTCCCAGCTGTCCAGTCCGATGAAGGCAATAGCCAAAACCCAGGCCGGCACATAAAATGTTTTCCAAAATACGATATACCACCAGAATACGCGAATTCGAGCCATCGGCATCAGGTAGGCAGACAAACCAATCATGCCCATGACCACACCAGAAAAACCGAGCGACGGCAGGGGTTCCGAACTCCCGAGCAGGGAAGAGACCGAATAACTAACGCCAACGACGAAGGAGACAAATAACATAATCCAGATGTAGCGGATTTTGTTGGCCAGCAAAATTTCCAACGCGGGTGCGAAAGCGAGATAAAAAATCATATTCCCGATTAAATGCATCCAGCCTCCATGCGCCAGGGAAGAGGTAATCATCTTCACCGGGTTCCAGGATTCAGGGTAATACATCAGGCTCTCTGTGACTGAAAATTTGAGCTGGAGATAAAACACCAGCACACAGATGAGCGTGGTGGCATAAGTCACTACCGGAGGTTTGGCTAATGTCAGTGCCGTGCTATACGGAATTATGACCATTTACAGACCTAAGAACATTTTCTTAAACCCGTGTTTCCGACTCGGTGCCGGAAAGACGAGTCCTGGGGCTGGAATGACGCATAGTGAGACACTGTTCTTCTATGATCACGCCAACTTAATAGTGAGCGCGGTTACAACACCCCACACCCAGTTGAAAAATAATACCAGTAGCGGCGTCAATAGCCCGAGATCGAACCCGGCAATTCCCTGGTGGTTTACTATCGGATACACGACAAACAACTGAACCGCGGTTGGAATCAAACTCAGGACCGTACCCTTCCATAGCAAACCGGAATTGGATATCGACAGGATAAAAAGCAGGCCCCAGATACCACCCCATACGATACGGGGATAAAACCAGGACGGCGTCAGGGATGCGTGAATCGAAACGCCAAAAGCCGACGTAATCCCAGCGCGTCCAAACATCCATATAGCCAGGCCGTAGGCCAGACCACCGACACAACCCGCTGCAAAGAAAAATAATACCTTTCTCAAACCAAATACCCGATTAACCCCCTCTCCCTCTGGGAGAGGGCAGGGGTGAGGGAAATATAAAATCGCTCGCGAACCAAAATAATCCCCATTTAACGCGGATGCAACCAGTCAGGCAAAAAGCCATAAGGGTCTTGCTTGATCGTATCATTGTACGGAATATTTTGTGCCTGCAATTTTTCTTCCAGATCTCCAGCCTTACCTATGTCGAATAAATCGGTGGCACCACCGACAAATTCATCGCCCACATAGATTTGCGGGATGGTCGGCCAGTCATTCCTCTGCTTGAGCACTTCCAGTATCTTTCCACCGCGATCATCTTTCTGGTAGGCAACCGAATCGAGATCGACCGTGGTGAAAGGAATATCGCAGGCAGTCATCATCTTGCGTACCGACCAGCAAAACGGGCACCACTCCAGTGAAAACATCACTATCTGACCAGGGTGTTCTTTCAACACGGTATCTACTTCGTTGATAGCGGTCGGGTCTAATTCTACTGCAGCTGCCGCCTCAACTACTTCCGCCTCGGGTTCGGCGGCCTCCGGCTCGCTTACATCGAAGCGACAGGCCGGTGTCGAGCGAGATATTGCCAGCTCCTCTTCGTTCATCTCCGTGATTATATCGTCGAACAACGGCGTAGACAGGTAACGTTCACCCGTGTCGGGCAACATGCATAGAATATTAGTTCCTTCGGGCGCGGTTTCTGCGATTTTTAAAGCGCCTGCAAATGTCGCTCCAGAACTCGTGCCTACAAAAATTCCTTCTTTTTGCGCCAGGTCTTTGGCGCACTGCAATGCAAAATTGCCATCGATGGGAAGAAATCCGTCTATATGATTGGCGTCAGTAACCTGTTCGGCCAGCTTGGGGATAAAGTCTGGTGACCAGCCCTGCATTAAATGCGGTCTGAAATTAGGATGGCTCCGACTATGCGAACCGTCGGCATTGCGCGGCTGGGGTATATCACTGCCCAGGGTTTGTGAGTTATCGGGTTCGCATACCATTATTTTGGTGTGGGGACTTTTATCCTTGAGAACCCGCGCGACACCATTGATGGTGCCGCCGGTTCCAAATCCGCTGACCCAGTAGTCGAGGCTTACATCGTCGAAGTCCTGGAGAATTTCAACCGCGGTGGTGCGCGCATGTACATCCGCATTGGCAGGATTTTCGAATTGACGCGCCCGCCACCAACCGTGTTCCGCTGCCAGTTCATCGACCTTCCTCACCATGCCGGAACCCATCTCCGAGGCAGGCGTCAATACCACTTTTGCACCCAGGAAACGCAAAATCCTGCGGCGCTCAAGGCTAAAATTTTCGGACATCACGACCACGAGTGGATAACCTTTTTGCGCGCAAACCATGGCCAGGCCAATGCCGGTATTGCCACTGGTACCTTCGATAACAGTTTGGCCGGGTTTAAGCTCACCCCGCGCTTCCCCGTCTTCTATCACACCGATCGCGAGCCTGTCCTTGACCGATCCCATCGGATTAAACGATTCGATCTTTACATAAATATTGACTTGCTTCGGTCCCAAATTATTAATACGCACCGTTGGTGTATTGCCAATAGTGTCAAGAATACTGTCGTAGCGATTACTCATAGTGGTTCTCCTCGTTCTGGTATGCGATTGTATTTGTCCTGAGACGAATTGACCAGTCCAAAGGTTCGCTGGAGAAAATCAATAAACTTGTATAACATCAATTTGAGCCAAACTTAAACTGTGGGCGAAATTGACTAACTGGTCGGTCTACATCATCGAGGTGAGTGATCATTCCTTCTACACCGGTATAAGCACCGATGTCGAGCGGCGCTTCGAAGAGCATTCCACTGGGCCCCTTGGCGCAAAATTTTTCAACGGCAGAATGCCGCTCAAAGTCATTTACCGGGAAGACGGACATACGCGCAGTAGCGCGAGCAAACGCGAAATCGAGATTAAGCGATTAACACGCCGGGAGAAGGAAACCTTGATTAAAAGTTTCGCTTAAGCGGTGCTTTTTTATTCTGCCGGGTAATGCTGCGACCAAATCCGTTCTACCGCCGGTCGTTGACGTACGGTGTCGCAAAGCCGTTTTAATTTGGGGCAACGGACCAGTAAAGTTTCAATCTGCTCATGCCAGTGCGCGAGCATCAATAAATAGGGATCGATCACGCTGTATTTCTTGCCTAATAGAAATGGGCCATCAT
>JADFJT010000178.1 GCA_022566015.1 Pseudomonadota bacterium
CCATCAAAAAAATGAAAATCCAGAATATTTTAGGAAATGACTATGAAGGCAATTAACGTAAATGAGCGAAAAATAGCGAATATTCACGACGCCGAGTTTGAACCCTGGAGGCTGGATAATGGCGAAGTGGATACCAGTTCTAGCGTGTTACAGCTCAATTCCGGTAAACCAAACGGGGTTGGGTTTCACATCTACAAAATGGAACCTGGCTCGACCACCGAGGCGCACGAGCATACCAACGACGAAGAGTTTTTAATCCTGAGCGGCGAGCTGATCGAAAACGATGGCACCATATATCGCGAGGGCGACCTGGTCTGGCTCAAAAAAGGAACCCAGCATTCTTCGCATACCAAAAACGGCTGTGTGATGGCGGTATATATAGAAACGCCGGAAGTAGTCATTTAAGGAATCTCTGCCTTTTGCAGATTTTCCTTAAATCGCCGAATAATCACCTGATCAATCGGGTGTCCGGGAATGCCGCGTGCCAGCCAAACCAGAAGGCCCTGTGGGCCGGTAATCGAGCGAGCTCGAGATCGCCACTTTGGAGTTTATCTTCGCTCAACTTCCATTGCCTGCCCGCGTTGTCGATTAGGGTAACGTCCTGGTCATAACTGGTAAACGTATGATCTTTCGTCTCGTATACCCGGTTTGCGCCACTAGTATCGGTTAACACGACAAAGTCCAGGGTGCCGAGGCGATCGACGTATATCGGTTTGTCCTGCAAAAAACTGGCAGATATGGCCATGGTCGCCTTGCTGTGATTGGGGAAGGTCAAAGCCAGTATTTCGTCTTTATTCTTCAAACGGTCGTCCGATGTCGAAATACTGAACATCAGTTCATCGGTTGCAAAATACTGTTGGTAGGCGACGTTTTCACCGTAATCGCGTGAATAGCCGGTATCCAGTGATAGAACCTTGCTTTCCGGGTGTCGGCGTTTCCATTCGCCCCAGGTGGTAGTCACCAGAAAACTACGTTCGAGACGGATATCCTGCTCAGCGAGAGGTCCAATTACCGGCTCCCCCCAGGTGGTATTCCATAGCGATTGCGTGGCCTTGTCGTACATGAGCTTGTTTGAGCGATACAGAAAACCACTGGTCCCGAGATCATGCTGAATGCCGTTGTGATTGGTCTTATACAAAATAACTGCTCCACAAAGCGTGCAGTAAACTCCTACAAAATCGATACCGCCAATTTCGTCTACAAACATTTCATGCCATGCCAGAATCCGTTTCGGATAGGCCCGGGCATCGCCGTTGATCTCGATCCCAAAAACTATATTATCGTCGTCCAGGTAAGAGGCTTTGTCTGCGGACAGCATTTTTGGCTGGCGCAACGGCGGGATGCCATCTTGTACGACGCCACCCCATCGAACTTCGTCGAGCCTGATGCGCGATACGCGCTCAGACCCAAAGTAGCCGCGGAATTTTTTATCGATAAAGCCGTATAGTTCGGACTTGAAATCGGCATAAGAGAATGCCTGAACCTGCTCCTGTTGCCACCACCAGCTGAACCACTGGTTGGGATCAAGCCCGAGGTTTTGCCCGGTCTTTTTTTGTAGAAGGTCGAGGAAGGCATAGGCTCGCTCGGCTTGTGACACTGACATCAATTCGATCATCATCGGTGTAAAACCGGGTTCCCAGGTTTCGGATATTTCCCGGAGTGAATCCTCCAACTGATCGGGAGGCATAAACATTAAAATTACAAACTTCCCGGCAGCTTCCTCGGCAGGATCGTGGTCGTCTGCCGAAGCCACAAAACTCGTTATTGGCGAGAGCAAAAGCAGAACTGAAATTAGTAGAGTTTTAATCGGCATTAGCGTACCCGGTTGTTTTCTTTTAGAGAGATCAATGGGCTATTAGTTGCAGCAAGGCGGTAATCGGGATCGAGGTTCCTGCCTTGTCCGCGTTCTCCTGCACCCACACTTCGGTTGTCAGGCTCTCTATTGGCCCTCGAACTGGCCGACGACAATCAATTCGGGCGACGAACCTGGGAGATGATCCGCTTTCGCCGACATTGGCCCTATCAACATTGCCAATGGCAATGCGTAGGTAAATGTTTTTTTATTTTTACTCTTGTAGCTTTGCCTGAATTGTTTCCCCCTGGGTTTTATTATCTTAGCGTAATAATTAAGGTCGGGCGCCCCAGTTCAGGATAACGATGAAATAATTAACCAGTTTATAGGATTTAGTATTTTTGACTGCAAGCCCGGAAGTAACGATGCTATTATTTTTCCGACCTTTCTAAGGTTAATTGGAAATAGCTCAAGGATCGATCTGGAATTTATTATAATCTTACAAAATCAACTTATTGAGTCGGCTTCATCGCCCTAGTAACCGCCCATATCGCAAATAATAGACTATTCTAAAAATTGAGAGAAGTCCCACCGTATACTTTGTAATTACCGGAATCAGTGTCGTAAGCCAGGTCGACAAATAGGTCTGTTTTTACCAATGACCTCGCCTTCCATCGCAAACCAAGACCGATGCCCGTCCGCAGGTCGGAGAAGTCAACTCCGTTTACGCCGTTATACACGTTGCCCACGTCGAGAAATAGGCTGCCTCGAAAACTCGGATATCGGCTAAATCTTTTGACATACTCAAGATTGGCGAAGAGTAAAACAGTGCCTGAAAATGACTCATTATCAAGACCGCGTATGGTGCCGGCACTGCCTATTTCATAAAAGGGATGATTGAAAGGCGTGTCGTGGGCAAAACCGGCAAACAAACGGCTATTAAAATTATCCAGTGCGTTCAGGCGATAATAATACCGTGCTTCAAGTTCGGTAATTTTAGATGCGTAGTCGGAATTTAGACTGAATAAACCCTGCTGATAGGTCAATGAAAAATATTGTCCATATCGCCTGTATTTTTCATTGTGCACATCATCATATTCTAATTTCAGACTGAGCCGATTAAAGCGACCAGCTTCCCGTTCATTAAGTCCAATTGGGTAGGGTTGCCGGAGGCGAAGTTTTTGATAGATCGCCGATGTCATGAGAGTCAAAGGCTTCGTAGTATAAGAATTATGCCAGTCCCGTATCACTGAAACCGATAAAAAATCTTCGTATTCGACATTAAGAAATCCGTCATTATCGGTATTTGTAGTTTATTTGCCGACTGTGAATTTGTAGTGATAAGATTTAATGTATTGGGGGAAATCGTATTTTATTCGGTAGCGTTTGCTGATATCGCCTGTGCTTAATTCCGCTTGCTCCACCAGTGCGTGCAAAGTCTGGTTGGCGCCGTTTAAATTGTGCATTTTCAGACGTAATCCGACCTTGATGTCACCGTCGACGTTACGGCTCAGGCTTGGCAATAAGATTGTATAGTACTTTTCTTCCAGGTCGATATTGACTGTTATCCGTCCCTCCTCAGTCTCCACTCCTATGGAATCCTTTTTAAAAAGCCCTGTATCCAGGATGTTTTGGCGGGCAAGCTTCAGAATTTCCCGGTTCAGTATCTGTCCGGGCTTTAGATCAGCC
>JADFJT010000179.1 GCA_022566015.1 Pseudomonadota bacterium
AAAAAACCAGCCAAGATCAATTTTGGAACCTGAACAACTGGTCTTTCTCCGCGCCTCATAAATTAAACTCCTTACGGTAAAAATCGATCAGGCATACCGCAAGCAGGAACATCGCATAGATAGTCACGGTGAATAGCTGGTCCGACAAAAGCGCGACAAGATCCAGGGATTCAAAAAATACGTCATTTTGTGCGAAAGCCTCGAGACCTGGGATCACATACATGATTCCACTAAAAATCCATTCTACGACTCGATTAGACGCACTACCATCGGAATAATAAACCGATGCAGCGAGCATCTGGCCAATTAATCCGGATAGCTTGGCAAGCAGATAAATCGCAATCGAGAAAAATATGGCCAGGGGGATTTTTTCAAGGCTGAGTATGGCCAGCAGCCCGACTAATCCTAGCAATAGCATTTCTAGCCATAGCGCCGCCGTCCAGTACAGCGCCACTTCGAGCGAGGTGCTAAACCAGATAATCAATAAAACAGGCAGGCAAAGCACGGCAGCAATCGTCGCTACAACCATAAATTGCGCGGCTATATACTGCCAGCGCGAGACCGGCATGGTGAGTAGTCGCTCAAATTGTCTGAACTGATAGTCTTCGGCTACACTCGTGGTCACCAGTAACAGGGTTAAAAAAACCAGGCTATAGCGCAAAAAATCGGCGAGCAAAGCCTGCGCTATTTGCTCGCTATTAATGATTGCCAATTCAGTGATAAAACTGCTGAACAGCATGGCTAAAACTGCCAGTATAAAAACCAGCACAAATAGTCGCAGGTTTAGAATACCGAGTAATAAATACCGAAATAATGATATAGTTTGTGCGCCCATTCGAGTATCTAACGCCTTGATTAAAGTAAATGCGCTCCTGCAATTCAGACTACAGATATTGGCCTCTATTCTATTGGTATACCATGGTTTAATCTGGTCTACCTCTAATCCAGAATTACAATTTGCACTGTCGTTTATATTGTATGGCTTGTTCCTGCTGTGGCAACCCCTGTGGGATAGAGACGCCCGTATCGTGCATCTGCCTGTTGCTATTGGCTTTGCCCTGTTTTTCTTGACGCTGAATTATTTTTCCCCAAACGAGGCGCTGGCTTTTTTCGGATTGATATTGTCGGGCCTGCTGGGCAGTCGATTGTTAAGCCAGACTGGTTTTCGATCCTTTGATCTGCTTGCACTGGTGATAATTACGCTTGAAATGGCAGTTGGCCTAATACCCCATTCCTTTACGCAAATCGAGTTGCCGGGGCAATTTGCTAATTACATGCAAACTATCGTACTCATTCCCATATTATTATTTTTCTTTGCGCCCAATCCGAGCCTGAGCAATCCGGCTCGCAGCCAGGTCGATTTGATGCACGGCCTGTTAACCGCGACGCTGATTTTTATCGTGTTGCTGGGTGGCATCGTTATCAACCAGCTATACCATGTCGATTATCTCGATGGCTTACTATTAACGGTATTTATCGTTTCAACCCTGACCATCGGTATTAGCTGGTTCTGGAACCCTGGCATCGGATATTCGGGTATCGGCGTGCTTTGGAATCGCTATGCGATGACCATAGGCGGGCCATTCGAAACCTGGATTAGTACGCTGACGACTTTAATTGAAGAGCATTTCTTAACCCCGACCGAATACCTTGAGGCTGCCTGCGATCATCTGGTAGGCAATGACTGGCTCAATGGAATCCAGTGGAATTTTGAAAACTACAGTATAACCTCCGGAGAACGCGAAGGTATGCTGTTAAGCCATTCCGTTGCCGAAAAGACTAATGTCGAATTGTATTTCAAATCCAACCCCGGCACTGCACTAGAACACCACACGATCCTGCTCATTCGCATGGCATACCAGTTTTACCTGGCCAAGCTCAACCAGGAAAAGATGCGCGCGCATGAACACATCTCGACGATACATCATACCGGTGCCAGGCTGACCCACGATATTCGCAATATTTTACAGTCTATTAAAACTTCGCTCAGTATTTTGGAAATGGATCAGGGCCAGGATCGGGATAAGCACCAAAAATTGCTGCACACCAATCTGTCACAAATCAGCACACGACTGGAAAATACGCTGGAGAAACTGCGCGTACCAAATCTGAATACGAAGATAATATTACTGGACTGCAACCAGTGGATGGATAAGCTTGAAGAACAGCATAGCGCTAATTCAAAAATCGTTTTTCACCGAGATATCGAGCATATCGTACCCGTACCAATCGACCTGTTCGATAGTGTGGTAGAAAATTTGATCAATAACGCAATACGAAAATCGTCTGTCAAACGGGTCGATATACGGCTATTGTCCCATGCGAATATTCTACTGTTATCGGTCTGCGACGATGGTTCGGCTGTTAAGGAGAGTATCGAGGAAAACTTGTTTAAACAACCAGTATCCTCTGGTGAAGGAATGGGTATAGGCTTGTACCAGGCTTCGATTATGGCGCAGGTATTCAACTTTGAGCTCGAGTTAAATGAAAACGAACCGGGCAAGGTTTGTTTTGTGTTATTTCAACATCAGGCAGATTTGACCGGATGATTTTCCAAAAATAACTGTCAACCCGGGAAACTCCGTCTTTCCGGAAATTCTGAAAGAATTTGAGTATGTATTAAAACAAGGACTTGTGCTAGACCACAGAGAAACGGCGTGGAACGTTGTGCGTGGTCGATGGGGGGAATTTAATATATACCACACGGGCAAGATATCAAAACATAACAAATTAATTCCGGCAACAACAGAGGCATTAAAACACCTTCCAGGAGGATCTAAAATGGGATTGGCATACTTTTCAACACTTGCTCCAAGAACTCACATTAGGCCTCACTGGGGACCACATAATATGCGTCTTCGAGTTCACCTTGGCCTCTCTATCCCGCACGAGTGCGCGATGGAGGTGGCAAGAGAGAAGCGTGTGTGGCAAGCGGGTAAATGTATTGTTTTTGACGATTCTTTTCATCACTCGGCGTGGAATAACAGTAATTCAATGAGAGTAGTACTTCTTGCGGATTTTTGGCATCCGGATCTTACAGAAATTGAACAAAGTGCACTTACTGAAATCCTACAAATCAGACCTTAATACAAAAAGTACAAACCTAAAATATACAAAGTGTGAGTGTTTTTTTATTTTGCTCCCAGCAGGAATCGAATCTTACGGATTCAGTTCAGGTTGTCGATATTTTCTTCACTACGCTAGAAAATATCGATAACCTTTTCGATTCCTCGTGAGGACGCAAGATTCAAAATAATTCTCTATGGGAGAGTTATTTTGATATCTAATGGTTGTGGCTAGTCGGATTTGAACGCGAAGGGGTCCGGGGAAACTGTAGTTTCCCCGCGGAAGAAGGCAGTGAGCGAACCGAGCGTCGGAAAACCGTGGGTTTCCGAGGAGTGAGATAGCGGAGCGTCTCCCTACCCGCACACAATTTCGTAAATTTCAAATGTTTTAATAAGAAAG
>JADFJT010000180.1 GCA_022566015.1 Pseudomonadota bacterium
ACCCAATCCACGCTTTCGAGTGCAGATATCACCGCCATACGTGGCAAGACACTGTTGATGGGTCGGTCGGACCCCTTTAATCGTTTTACCGATTCGTCGGAATTGATCGCGACAATTAATCGGTCACCGAGCTCGGCGGCACGCGCCAGGTAAGCCACGTGGCCGGCATGTAGAATATCGAAACAACCATTGGTCATGACAATTTTCTCACCCGCTGCTTTCGCTTTCTGTAACGACTCCAGCAGGGCTGGTTCGTCTATAACCCCGCGTTCCAGAGGCGTATGCTTTAACATCTCTGACTGGATTTCCTCTATGCTGGTGGTCGCGGTACCCATTTTTCGCACCACGATACCGGCAGCCAGATTAGCTATTTGCGTTGCTTCTACCAGGTTGCAGTTCGCCGCCAACGCCGTCGCCAGGGCCGCGACCACTGTGTCGCCAGCACCAGTGACATCGTACACTTCTCGAGCACGCGTCGCCTGAATAAAAGGCTCCTGGCTGCGCTCGAATAACACCATGCCCTTGTCGCTGCGGGTTACGAGCAGACCATCCAGATTCAACTCGCTCCGTAGCTTTTCGCCTTTAGCCATGAACTCGGATTCGGAACTACAAATTCCAACTACGGATTCAAATTCTGCCTGATTAGGCGTGATCAGCGTAGCGTCTTTATAGATCGAGAATTTACTACCCTTGGGATCGACCAGAACCTTTTTGTCGGCTGCCCTGGCTGACGCAATCAGCGCGGGGGTATCGCTTAGCGTACCTTTACCATAGTCGGATAACACGACAACGTCGCAGTCAGCCAGTCGCTGTTGATATTTAAGCTTGAGCTGTTCGCTTTCAGATGATGAAAATATATCTTCGAGATCGAGTCGAATAAGCTGTTGGTTGCGACTCATCACGCGTAATTTTGTAATCGTGCGACGACCCTCGATAGCGACCAGGTGACAGTTTACCTGGGCATCACCAAGCAGGGTCTCCAGCGTCGATGCGGGCTCGTCGTCGCCCACCAGCGCCAGTATTTCTACCGAACCTTCCAATGCGGCTATATTGACTGCGACATTACCGGCACCACCGGCACGTTGCTCCACATCGTTGATACTGACCACCGGAACCGGAGCCTCGGGAGAGATACGCGAAGTCCCACCGTGCCAGTAGCGGTCAAGCATCAAATCGCCAACCACCAATACGCGGCCAAGGCTGAAATCAGGAATTCGTATTTTCATGTTTGTTTATAAAGCCGATCTTTTGCCAGAATCCTATACTATGGGTGTGACATGTGCCAGAGAAAGTCGATGCCTAGGTTAGCAGGCGGTCGATGGCCTGTTTCACTGCGTCAACTCCGATCAAATCCATGACTTCAGGGTGACGCACGCGCTCGCCCCAGCGAGCCTGCTCTGGCGTTTTGTGATTATACTTTAGCAAGGCCTGCGCGTAGCAATTCACCAGTATGTCCTGGCTTTTGTAGGGGCCGGTGCGAGCTGGATTGCTGCTGGCAAATAGTCCAATCACCGGTGTATCGACGATGGTAGCCATATGGGCCGGGCCGGTGTCAGGTGCTATGACTAATTCTGCAGCTCCGAGTAAGGCCAACAACTGCCCGAGCGTGGTTTGACCCGCCATATTATTGGGTGACGACTGGCATAGATCGATGATCGATTGACAAAAGTTCATCTCGGAACGAGATGGGCCGCCAGTGATCAACACCTGCAAGCCCCGACTGTGCAAATAGTCGACGATTTCTGCGTAACGGTTTTTGTCCCAGTTGCGCCAGTTATTACTGCGCGCACTGCTACAGGGATTGATGACAGCACAGCGCTTGCCGCCGAGTACTTCGACCGCGAAGTGCTGATCAGATTCGCTTACCGGTAAATCCCAGGTGTAGACTTTTTCCTCTATGCCCAGCGCTTGCAAAAATTGAAAATAACTGTCCAGAACGCGGACTCGATGGTTTCCATTGATTTTCTGATTCGAAAACAGCCACTGAAAATCAATCGCTCGCTGCCGGTCAAAACCGAGTTTGTACCGCGCCGGTATGAATAAGCTCGCGATGCTGGCGCGTAATGCAGCCTGCATCATTAATAATATTTCGAATTGCCTACCCTTTAACTGGCGACGCAATTCCATAAACGCGCGCCAGCCAGCTGACTTATTAAACAGGATAAATTCAACGTCTGGCAGAGTCTTGACCAGTTCATATTCTACCTGCCCGATAACCCAGGTGATTTTGGTTTCGGGCCAGACCTTCTTCAAGGTATGAATAACCGGTAGAATGTGCGTGACATCGCCAATCGCCGAAAGTCTGAAAATGCAGAGCGACTTTGGCGATTGTTTAAATTCGATCATGGATAAAAATGGGCAAGAACACAAAGACTGCCGGATGCTACATCTTGCATGATGAAAACGCTATAGACAATCTGGAGGCGCAGCATTTTGATCCTGTTTTTTGGCAAGGCAAGCCTGGTTTTGAACGGATTCAGGGCGGTCGGGGGGGTAGCGTAAAAATTAGCATCATGGGGCGAGCTGCAATATTGCGTCGCTACTTCAGGGGCGGCATGATCGCCCGATGGGTAAGCGATAAATATTTGTGGTTAGGCAAGCGTAGTACTCGCCCCTGGCGGGAGTGGGCGATGATCCGGCACGCTCTGACTGCTGGGCTGCCGGTGCCTGAACCGATAGGAATTTTCGTGCAACGAACGGGTATTTTCTATCGAGCGGCAATTATTACCGCGTTTATCGAAAATACTGTGACGCTCGCTAATTATTTGACGCGCAACAAGCTCGACGAAGATTCCTGGCGCCGACTTGGCGCCTTGTTGCATCGAATGCATGCCCAGTGTATTTATCATGCAGACTTAAATGCGAACAACCTGTTAATTGACCCGCAGGGACAGTTTTTTATTATCGATTTTGACAGAGCGCGCCTGATGAAAAGACTGGGGGGCTGGCAATGGAAACCGCTCAATCGCCTACAGCGATCGCTCGAAAAAATAGACCGACAACAGGGATTGCACTATGGACCTGGAGATTGGCAGGTTTTGATGGCGGCTTATCGGTCGGCCGAAAAATAAGAGCGACTTTGCGGGATAAAATACTTTAATAACGCAATCGCCATTTTCTCGGAAACCGATTATAAAAATGGCTTAATTTCAGCCAGATACCTGACCAGCACATCGGGCTGATTTCTCACCGCCTGGAGTGCCTGCGCTCCCAGTGCTTTAGCCTGGTCGGGGTTGTCCAGTAATTGGGTTGCTTTTTCCCAGCATTGATCCATATCGCGCACTTGAATAATTCCGACCCCATCGCCGAGTAGTGCGATGTCTTCACCGATATTACTGTCGGAAGGCCCGGTGATAATCGGGCAGCCCAAAGTCGCGGGTTCGATTAAATTATGCCCACCCGATTCATCGAAAGATCCACCCATAATAACCAGACGCGCATGCGCCATCAG
>JADFJT010000080.1 GCA_022566015.1 Pseudomonadota bacterium
ATTCGTTCCAGGCCTTTGAAACCAAAAATTTGCATTATGCGACCGTCACGTATTTTGCCGTCAGTGCCCACGATTTTAACCGGAGTATTGCGATTCACGGTGCCGCGATTAATACGCCCAATGCCCAATACACCCTTGTAGCTGTCATAGTCAAGGCTGGAAATCTGCATTTGAAATGATCCGTCGATTTCAACCTGTGGTGGTGGGACATGTTCAATAACGGCCTCGAAAAGCGGTGTCATGTCCCCTTCCCGGGCGGTGTCTTGATCGGAAGCGTAGCCATTTAACGCCGAAGCATAAATCACCGGAAAATCGAGTTGTGCATCGCTGGCACCGAGCTGATCGAAGAGTTCGAACACCTGGTCAACAACCCAGTGCGCGCGCGCGCCCTGGCGATCGATTTTATTGATTACGACAATCGGTGTGAAACCCATCGCGAATGCTTTTTGGGTGACGAAGCGTGTTTGCGGCATCGGCCCATCAACCGCGTCAACCAGCAGTAAAACCGAGTCGACCATCGATAGTACGCGTTCCACCTCGCCACCAAAATCGGCGTGTCCGGGCGTATCGACGATGTTAATTAGATAATCCTGATTATTTTTGGCATGGTGCCAGTTGATGGCAGTATTCTTGGAAAGAATAGTGATACCGCGTTCTTTTTCCAGTTCGTTTGAATCCATTACGCGTTCTGGTATATCCGCACGTGAACCCAATGTTCCAGTTTGACGCAGCAACTGGTCAATCAGGGTGGTTTTGCCATGATCTACATGGGCGATAATCGCGATATTTCGGAGGTCTGAACGACTACTGGACGTCATATTCAAAAACAGGTATTTAGAAGGCGCGGGATTATAACCCTTCGTGTAACTAACACCATGTTTATTTTAAGGTTTTCGACTATTCTACCTATGTTCGTTGTAGTGACGATCAGGTATCGATAGATGACTCGCTATGGTCGAACCGTCCCTCTCTTAAAAACCGCAAAGTCTGCTCTATCACACGGGGACTGTGCATCATAAAGCTGTGGCTGTGGGGCAGCACGATAAAATCGGCCATACCTTCCAACCGGGCGCTTTTGATCGAAATTTTACCGTCGTCTTCCCCCGGGATCAGTGAAGAAGAAAGCATATTAATGCTTTTATTCCCGGCGATGATGCCTACCTCGAAATCAACAGGCCCGAGCGATTTGGGCAAGTTTGACGAGGCAGTGCCCAGCTGGGAGCCGGCTGGACCGTTGATCAGATGAAATAATTGAAATTTGGACAAATGATCCACCAGCTCGCTACCCGCATTGGGTGGCGCGAGCATCACTACACGTCCCAGATTCTCGAGCTTGTTTTGAGACAGATAAAGGCGGATCAGGATGCCGCCCATCGAATGGGCTACGAAGTGAATGCGCTCGGGATGAAATTTTGATCTGCAATGCGCTATTGCCTGGGCAATAAAAGTTTCCGAGAGCAACTCTATCGGTTGTTTTCGTGATGGGTAATTGCAATTGAATGTCCGATAGCCCGCTTTTTTCAGGGCCCTCGCTATTTGCATCATCGACAGATTGGTGCGCGCGAGGCCGTGTAACAGAATTACGCAGTCCCTATTGGAGCTTTTAGCGGGGGATTTCAAGTTTCGGATTCCGTGTCGGGGATGATTATCGTGTTCCAATTATAGTTCTAAATACCAGGACAACCCAAGTAACAAAAGCATAGCTCGCTATTTGAGTCATTGAAGAGATAAAATTGGCACCATGTCAGAATTTAATCCTCATTTAGACCAGTATATAGAGGCGCTAAAGCAATCAGGTTTTCAGGGCGATTGCGAAACAAGTTACGGCGCGAGAATCGTCGCTGCGACAGATAACAGCATCTACCAGGTGGTGCCCGAAGCTATTCTTTACCCAGCGACAGGTGAGGATATCAGGCGCATTGTTGCGGTGCTGGCGCAGTACCGCGGTAGCGGTATTTCAATTACGCCACGAGGCGCTGGGACTGGCACGAACGGCCAGTCGCTAAATGGCAGCGTGATCGTAGACACTTCGCGGCACCTGCGCAGTATCATCGATTTTGACGAATCCAAACGACAGATTTGCGTGGAACCGGGTGTAGTACTCGACCAGCTCAATGCCTACCTGAAACCTTACGGACTTTTCTTCCCGGCCAACGTATCGACAGCATCGCGCGCTACCATCGGTGGCATGGTCGGAACCGATGCGTCCGGGAAGGGCTCGCGTATCTACGGTAAAACCTCTGCCTATATCGAACAACTCGATGTCGTATTAGCCGATGGCTCACAATACCAGGTCAAAGCAATACCGATTGACGAATTGAGGCAGAGAAGCGAACAGTCGCTTGGTGATCGGCTGCAATATGAAGTGTATTGGGCTGTGACTCAGCATCGTGAGGAAATTGACCGTGTGTTTCCCGACCTGAATCGTGGATTGACTGGATATAACCTGAAGCAGGTGCTGGGCGATGACGAACTGTTCCGTATGTGTTATCTCTTAGCCGGTTCCGAGGGAACACTGGCCTTCACCCGGTCGATCACGCTACGGCTGCTACCGATACCGAAGTTCAAGGCATTGATCGTGGTGCTCTACGACGACTATCTGAAAGCGTTACGACACGTAGCTGATTTATGCGAATTTGAACCGGCCGCGATAGAAATAATCGATGACAAGATCATCCGCCAGGCACAACGTGACGTGATCTGGCTGGAAATCGAACTGGTGTTCATGAACCTGCCGCTAGATCAGTCGCTTAAGGCAATGAATTTTATCGAAGTCGTTGCTGACGATGAAGACTCACTGCGGCAGCAGTGTGAAAAGTTTAGCACCCACATAGATCGAAGCGCTGAAGCCTCTGGCGTATTGACGACCCTGATCGAAACCCGCCCGGCGGCTATCGCCTCGCTGTGGAACTTACGTGGGCGAGCGGTCGGATTGCTCGCCGCGCTGGGCGGTAAAACGCAGGGCCTGGCTTTTGTCGAGGATTCGACCGTACCGCCACAGTATCTGGCCGACTATGTCGAGGAATTTCGAGCAATCCTGGACCAGCATCGGGTCGATTACGCGATGTACGGTCACGCCGATGTCGGATGCCTGCATGTGCGTCCGATGCTCGATATGACCCAGCAGTCAGACCGAGACATGATCCGTAGCATTAGCGATCAGGTCGCAGCACTGGTCAAGCGTTACGGTGGATTGCTGTGGGGTGAGCATGGCCGAGGGTTTCGTGGTGAGTATTCGCCGCTGTTCTTTGGGGAACATTTAATGCCGGTTTTGCATCAAATCAAGACCGCGTTCGACCCCGGTAATATATTTAATCCGGGAAAGTTGGCTGTACCGCAAGGTAGCTCTACCACAGTATTGAGAATAGACGAAGTGCCGTTTCGTGGGAGTCTCGACGAACAGATAAAACCCGACTGGGGAAGTCGCTACCATTCGGCACTTGTGTGTAATGGCAATGCGGCCTGTTTTAGCTGGCAGCTCGACGAGGCGATGTGCCCATCCTACAAGGTGACTAAAGACAAAACGCTGTCACCCAAAGGCAGGGCAGCGATGTTGCGCGAGTGGGTGAGAATGCTATCGGTCGAAGCTGATTCGGCAGCGATTGCATCGCTCGAAGCTGAGATATTTCGCTCGCTCAATGCTTGCCTTTCATGCAAGTCCTGCACTTATTCCTGTCCGCTCAAAGTCGATATTCCAGAACTGAAATCGTCATTTCTGGCGCACTATTATCAGAATCGTAAGCGCAAACCCAGGGATTGGCTAGTGTCCAATCTGGAGGGCCTGGCAGGAATTGCGAGGATTGCCCCGGGGTTCGCGAATCTGTTATTGCATAATCGCCTTGGTGCAGCGCTACTGAAAGCACTGTTTCACTTCGTATCTCCGCCGCGTTTTTCTGTTTCACTAAGAACGGGTCTTCGGCGTCGAAATGCGAAACGCCTGCAGTTGAAAAATTTGCCAGCCGATCAAACTTTTAGCGATAAAACCTTGATACTGCTGCCAGACAGTTTTAACGCCAGTTTTGACTCCGGAGTTCTGTTTGCGGCCTACGAATTGCTGGAACGTCTGGGATACCAGGTTCTGGTCGCCCCAGTGCTGAACAATGGAAAAGCGTCGCATGTGACAGGTATTCGAGACGAGTTTAAGCGCAGGGCCAATCGACACGTCAAAAAAATGCGCCAACTCGCGTCGTTGAAATTGCCGCTCATCAGTGTCGAGGTAGTGACGCGATTAATGCACGAAAAGGAATATGCCGAGATATTGCAACAGACACCCGACTATCGGGTCTGGTCGATAGAAAACTGGTTGGCACAGCAAATTAAATCAGGTTGCCTCGATATGGCCAACCTGGGTGAGCTCTCTCCCGGTGCTGATCAAAATTTCCTGCTGTTGCCGCATTGCATGGAGCAAAGTACGGATAGACGCTCAACGCAGGATTGGCAGGTACTATTTGAATTCTTTGGATTATCTTTGACCACGCGCGCAGCCGGGTGTTGCGGAATGGCAGGTCTATTTGGACACGAACTCGAAAATCAAACCATGTGCAATGATATATTCAATCTCAACTGGAAGGGTATTGCGAAAAATCATCGTGGAATGCTACTGGCGAGCGGATTCTCCTGCCAATTCCAGTTGAGAAAGCAAGGGTTTCAAGTTAAGCATCCGCTCACCTTGTTAAGTGAAATTATTGGGGCTGGCGGCGCTATTATGCGTTAAAGTTGTTCGATGAATTTTTGTATCGCGACCTCAAATTTCGCGCCGCTCTGGTAACGTTTGTCGATATCTTTTTGTAATGCCTTGTTAATTAGTTTGTTTACGTTCAGAGGTAAATCCTTTTTAAACAGGCGTACGTCGGGGTGTTTTTCATTGGCGATCTTGTACATCAGGTTAGCCAGTGAATCGCCGATAAAAGGTAATTCCCCGGTTAATAGCTGAAACAGGGTGACTCCAAGAGAGAAAATATCGGATCGACCGTCTAATTTTTCCCCCGCTAATTGTTCAGGCGACATATAGGATGGACTACCGAGAATTGTACCTGTTCTGGTCAAGCCTGTACCGGCTAAGTAGGCAATACCAAAGTCGGTTACTTTGAGTGACCCCTGTTCGGCGTCGTAAATGATATTGGCTGGTTTAATATCGCGGTGAATCACGTTTTGCTTGTGCGCATAATCAAGCGCATTGGCGGTTTTCATGGTCAGTTGTAAAACAGTTTTAAGCGGCAGTAAATTGTCGCCAGTGCAATACTCTAGCAGGTTGCTGCCAGTGAGATAGCTCATAGCGATATAACACAAATCCTGGTCTTCACCCACATCATATATCGTTACGATATTAGGATGGTTGAGCCGGCCGGCGGTTTCAGCCTCGCGGAAAAAACGCTTTTTCGCTTCCTCCAGTTTGTCGCCTTCAAATTCCTCCGACAAAAGCATCGTTTTAATTGCCACGGTACGGTCGATTTTTGGGTCGTGTCCCAGGTAAACTACACCCATTGCGCCCTTGCCGATTTCACGATCGATCTGGTATCTACCCAGCATGGGTTTCTGAATCCCGGATTTATTCAGGATTAATGTGCCGCTGGCTGACCCCGCACCTCCGTTGCCTAGCACTAGAACATCCACCATTTCCTGGTTGCGATTGATACGTTCATCGATGTCCTGATGGCGTCTGTTATATTTCCGAATATATCTGAATACGGTCACTGCCTTGTTAAACTGGCGCTTGCGCTCATAATCCAGCCCGAGGTTGTAAAGGGTGTCGAGTAAAGAAGAATTGATCGCACAACGGCGATATTGCTCAAAAGCCTGATCCAGTAGACCCTGCGATTGAAACGACTGGCCGATGGTGCGACTGGCATCCGATAATTCGGCCTTGACAACACCCATCTTCGCTTCAAATAAGTGTTTTACCCCTAAAACCATATGCCCGACTAACAGTGTCATCATGGGTAAAGCCAGGGGTATCCAGGTAAAATTTGAAATCATCGAAATAAAATGAATATTAAGCAGGATTATCAGCACCAGTGCGCTCAGTACTAATCCCATCCCAACTTTGAAACGCGGCAAGATAAGCACCAGGTAGAGGCCGATAGCCAGAATGAAGAGTATTTTTACTATGTCCGTCCAGTCAGGAATGAGATATAGGTCGCCGTTTAGTATTGCCGAAGTGTGGTGTGCGGCAACCATCACGGGTGCCATAGATATCCCCAGAGGAGTTTCAAATAAACTGACCTGCTGGCGGGCGGTAAGTCCGATCATCACAGATTTATTTCGAAAGACTGAGGATTTGACCTGATTATTTAAAACATCCAGAATCGAATAAACTTCGAAGGGTGCTTGGCCGTCCTTTTCTGCATAGAAGCTAGGATAAATGTGAAAACTTTTATCTGTCGGGAGCGCAATGCCGGGTAATTCAATCTTATTGGTCAAATCGAGTCGAATATCCTGTGATCCGAGTCCTTTGCTTCGTGCCGCCATGATCAACGAAAAGGAAGGTAAATAAATATCGCCGCTGCGAATCACCAGCGGTTCGCTACGCGCGCTTTCCCCTTTTGGAACCGATAGCCGGATATGCCCAAGCGCGCCGACATATTTATGAAATTCTTCAATCGGTGGAAAAATAAGACCCGCTACAGGAACGGGCTCAACATTGATCCAGCCCACTGGCTCCTGATTCAGGCCCTCTACTTTTCTGAGACCATACCGCCTCAGATTATGGCTTTGCGAAGTCTGTCCCCGCAGGGCGACACTCTCGATTGGATGGTAGGGCGCAGCCATGACTACACGCCCAGAACGTTTCAAGCTGCTTGCGAATGCCTGGTCGGTATCGAGGTCGGCCTCTAGTTGCCTGATTAATTTTTGAGTAGTTTTGCTGCTGGACCTCAATCTTTTTTTGAGTTGTTTAAACGATTCCAGGTCTCGACCACCTTGCCTGGAATCGAATGGCAAGGCGTAACCGATTACTTTGGGTCGTGCAGCAACAATTTTGCGTGTTAGTTTGGCCATGATATCGCGCGACCAGGGCCAGCTCCCCATTTCCTGTAACGCAGCATCGTCGATAGCAATTATTACAATATTTTTATTCGGGGTGCGCGCAGGCGACAGGCGAACCCCAAGATCATAGGCAAAGTTGTCTGGCTCACCGAGTCTACCGCTAGTGGCCATGCCCACGAAAAACAGCACGACCAACAATCCGATAAACCAGTCTTTTTTAAAATATGTAAAAATCACGTTAATTTTTTTAGTGATTCCAGAATGTAATTAATCAACACTTCTCCGGTCGGATTTTTTGTCCGATTTGCAATCTGCCTATTTAAATCAAACCACTGGAAGGTCTATAATGAATTTAGCACATTCGCAACGATTTACAGAAATTAATGAAAAATATAATTGGCAAAATATTATTTACTATCCTGATTATCACCGTGCAAACTGCATCGGCCGAAAAGACTATTCTGGCCGGAGGTTGTTTCTGGTGTATGGAGGCGGATTTCGAAACGCTCGAAGGGGTGAGCGATGTGATTTCTGGATTTTCTGGTGGCAGTGCGACCAATCCAACTTACCGGGGTGACCATACCGGGCATTACGAAGTGGTACAAATAACCTACGATGCCGCGGTGGTTAGCTACCAGGGAATACTCGACCACTTTTGGGTTAACATCGATCCTTTCGATGACAGGGGACAGTTTTGCGATAAAGGCCCTAGCTACTTAAGTGCAATATTTGTTGCTTCGAATGAACAGAGAGCCATCGCAGAGAAATCCAGACAGGCCGTAATCGATATGTTTCCCGACCAAACCGTGGTGACCCCAATTCTCGATCAGACGACCTTTTTTCCGATCAAGGGCGAGGAGAGTTATCATCAGGATTACTACGTAAATAGTCCAATCCGCTACAAGTACTACCGTTGGGGATGCGGGCGGGACAAGCGCCTGAAGCAAATTTGGGGTGACCGGGCAACACATTAAACTCCTATTCTGCGATGCTGGCTGCGAAAAACTGAGTAGTAAGTAGCCTCTGATTTGCCCTCGCCTGATCAAGGGCTCGTTAAATTAGTGTTAAATATATCAAACTTCAGTCTGTGAGAAATAAATTATGGGATGCCAGTATTTTTCACCCGGTGAACACGGGGCCGACACTTTCACTATTGCATTACCTAAACTAACATTTGGTCGTGGCTGTTTGAGTGAAGCAGGTGCGCGTGCAGCAGCGAGAGGTATGTCGCGAGTCGCCCTGTTTACCGATTCGTTTTTGAAGGATAGTTCTTATCTGGAGACAGTGCAAAAATCGTTACAGCGGGCTGGGGTCACTTCAGAAATATTCTCGGATATCCGTATCGAGCCTGATGATGCCACTATTTTGAATGCTGGCAGGTTTATCGCCCAGGGTAATTTCGACGGTGTGGTTTCGTTGGGCGGGGGCTCGGTGATGGATACTGCAAAAACATCGATGCTATATGGTCTTTACCCTGTCGATGATTTTCTGGATTACTTTTCACCCCCAATAGGTGCTGGCATACCAGTTCCAGGCAAGCTATTGCCCCACATGGCCTGTCCCACGACATCCGGAACTGGCTCTGAATGTACTTCGGTGGCGGTCATTCGCATCAATGATTTAAATTCCAAATTTGTGTTGGGTAGCCCATTACTTATGCCGGACGAAGCGTTGATCGATCCATCCTGTTGCGATAGTTTACCCGGTAATATTATCGCCTCTACAGGCTTTGATTTACTCAGCCATGCGATCGAGTGTTATACCGCTAAAGCCTATACCCGTTGGGCTAAGATCGACGACCCCCTTAAGCGGCCTTATCTTCAGGGCGCGAATCCGTGGAGTGATCTGGCTGCTACTCGTGCGCTGGAAATAGTCGGTGAATTTATAGAGCGTGGTGTCAATGACGCCAGTGATAGCGAAGCTCGCGATCAACTGATGTGGGGGGCGACGTTGGCTGGCATGGCATTCGGTAATTCAGGTACGCACCTGCCACACGGACTATCGTATGGTGTTACGCAATTAATGCATGATATTACCACCGATGGATATTCGGTCGAGTCGCCGTTCATACCTCATGGAATCAGTGTCATAGCGTCGGCTCCGGCAATATTTCGCTATACCGCAGAGGCAGCCCCGCAACGGCATCTAGAAGCTGCTAATAGTCTCGGTGCGAAAGCCTGGGACGCCGGAGAAGATGAAGCCGGTGAGGTGGTTGCTGGACGAATTATCGAGCTGATGAAAAATACCGCCATGCCCAACGGAATAGGCGACCTGGGTTTTGGCGAAGCCGACGTTAAGCCGCTGGCCGCCTCAGCGGTGCGTCAGGTACGGGCGATTGCCAATTCACCGCGGGAGACTAATTTGCAGGATATCGAAAATATATACGCCGCCGCGATTAGTTACGCATAACTGCGTTGGTATCAGCTATCTACGAACTGGAATCCGCCGCGGATAACATCGTCCAGATCAACGGAATCAGAAATACAAAGCAGGCAATCAAAAACAGTGCCCCACCCAGTAGGCTGATCATATCTCCAGCGCGAATACTCGATGTGATAAAGAATATTGCCGAGAGTACAAATAATATCCAGCCCAGTAATTGAAAGCGGTCATGTTGTGTCGATGTCATTAGGGAACTCCAGGGTAATGTGCCTGATAAGGTATTAACTGTTTTCTATTTACTGTTACAGGTGCTAGCATTTTGCCGCTCTTGTACCAATACTACCACGGAGAATAAATGTACAACCAATCCCTGATGAAACAAATCCGCGAACGCTTTTGCCATGTCGATACCTGTCCATATCAGGGGCCGCGGGTTTTTTTCGAAAACGCAGGCGGTTCACTCACGCTGAAGTCAGTCGTTGAAACCAATACCAGATTAGCTGGCATACCAGACAATCAGGGCAGGGATAATCCGGCATCACACGAACTGGTGCGTATTATCGATCAGTCACGCGAGGACATGCGTAACTTTCTCGGTGTCAGCGACGGTCCGGTTTTCATCGGAGAGAGTGGCACTGAACTATTGTTTCGTCTGGTGCGTGCTGCGGTATTAGGTACTGCCGAAGGGGGTAAGGTAGTCGGCAGTACACTGGAACATCCAGCCACTGTGAGTGCCTGTAAACGCTGGTCAAAAATTGCCGGTAAAGAGTATCTGGCGGTTGCGCACAATAGTGATACTGCGACCGTGATAGTGGACGATTACCGTACTGTGATTGACGCGGACACACGCGTTGCAACTATTATCCACACCAGTCCGGTAACTGGCATATCGGTCGATGTGAAGGCGGTGGCAAATGCGATTCGTGAAGTATCACCCGATTGCATAATCATAGTCGATGGTATTCAGCACGCGCCGCACGGAGATCTGCATGTCGATACATACGACGTTGACGCTTACACGATTTCTGCCTACAAGGTGTTTTCCCGGCACAATTATGGTTTCGCCTGGGTCTCCCCGCGCTTGAGCACACTGCCCCACGACCATCTGGATGGTACACCGGCCGATTTCTGGGAGCTCGGCACACGCGATACGTCGGCCTTTGCCTGCTTCTCCGAAGTGGTGAATTACCTCGACTGGCTCGGTTCGCAATCGGTTGATTCCGATGATAGACGCGAGCGCATACTGGCCGCAGGCAAATCGATCCACGAGCAGGAAGCTGGCCTGGTCAAGGCGATGTTCGACGGCATCGAAGGGCAAAAAGGTTTACGCGATATGCCCGAAGTTAAGGTTATTGGCGGGTACGATAATAGCCAGCGCGAAGGCTTGGTGTCGCTCTACATCGAAGCTGTTCCCTGTGCCGATGTAGTGAGTCGCCTGAATGCCGAAGGGGTACGCACGCATGTGCGCAAGAATGATTATTTCTCGGGCAATATACTCGAACCACTCAACCGGCCCACCTGCGTGCGTGTCTCTATGTGCCACTATAATACCGGTGAAGAAGTCCTACAGTTTTTGCGCGTGATGGAGTCGATAGTTGACCAGATTATTTAAAAAATTCTCTTCTACCCCCGGGAGAGACAAGGGTGAGGGGTTGTTTTAAATGCTGGCTCGCTACGTCCACTCACGATACGTCGCACTGCCATAAGCCTCTCGCACTGGAACAGGGCAAAGCGCTAAAATGAATCAGAAAACAATATGAAATCCCATGTCAGATAATCCACTATCGATTCCTAACCCAAAGGTAGACCCCTCTAAAACACCACGTATGCGCCCGGATAATACGCCCGATTTTAACGACCGCATTGAAATCGGGCCGACACAACTGGCTTACGACGAAT
The DNA here is from genome assembly GCA_022566015.1 of Pseudomonadota bacterium. Taxonomy (GTDB): domain Bacteria; phylum Pseudomonadota; class Gammaproteobacteria. The sequence goes on from JADFJT010000080.1 coordinate 11,266, forward strand.
GGGAAAAAGTCGGGCTGCAATGTCCCGATTTGCCGCTGATGCGTCAATACCGGCTGGATCGCATCGTCAAAGGGCTGGTCGAACGCAATCTTGACGGGGTATTGCTATTCGACCCTCTATCCATTCGTTACGCCACCGATACTACGCACATGCAATTATGGAATGGGCATAACCCGTTTCGTGCCTGCCTGGTCACGACCGATGGTAATATGGTGCTGTGGGAGTATGGTGGGCTTAAATATATGTCCGAATACAATCCGCTGGTAAGCGAGGTGCGTTCTGGAGCCTCGTTCTTTTATTTTGCTACCGCACAGCGCACAGAGGAAAAAGCCGAAGCTTTTGCCGGGCAAATTCTCGAGTTATTAAAGCAACGCGCTGGCTCGGGTCGTCGTCTCGCGGTCGATAAAATCCAGATTGCCGGCTTACGCGCCCTCGAAGCACTCAGTATCGAAGTCGAGGATGGAGAGGAATTGATGGAACGCACACGTGCGATCAAAGGACCTGATGAAATCCTGGCAATGCGATGTGCGATCCATGCCTGCGAAGCGTCGATCGTCGAAATGCGTGAATTCGCTCACCCCGGTGTGACCGAAAACGATGTCTGGGCCGAGCTGCACAAGGCGAACATCAGGCGCGGTGGAGAGTGGATCGAGACGCGTATTTTGTCTAGCGGACCCAGAACTAATCCCTGGTTTTTGGAATGCGGCCCACGCATCATCGGTAATAATGAAATACTCGCGTTCGATACCGATTTAATCGGCTGTTACGGCATGTGTACCGATATCTCGCGCAGCTGGTTTATTGGCGATGGCGCACCCACGCAGCGGCAGAAAGACATGCACCAGATCGCCTTCGACCACATCACCACCAACGCGGCGGTCGTCACCCCCGGCATCACCTTCAGGGAGTTGAGCGACCGAGGCCACCAGTTGCCCGATGCCTATATTGCGCAACGCTACGGCGCACGATTTCACGGCGTCGGGCTATGCGATGAGTGGCCGTCGATTAAATACCGCGAGGACTGGGAAGAACACGGTTACGATGGCGTACTCGAACCCGGCATGATGCTCTGCGTCGAGGCATATATCGGTGAAGTGGGTGGCCCCGATGGCATCAAGCTCGAAGACCAGCTACTGGTCACCGAAGACGGTTATGAAAATATGGTTTCCTGTCCTTTCGATCCGTTGTTGATGGGGTGAATAAAACTCGCCAATCTGGCCCCACTCCGTCAGTCCGGAACCCGAGGTAGCTTCCGCCCGTTCGCGGTTAAGCGTTAGAGCTTGTAATCGACCAATACTATTGAATATGTACAGGGTGCTTCGCCCGGATTAAACAGAGGGTAACTCATCGGTCCGTGCCGCCATGATTAAATCGTTTTTATGCAGCCCCCTGATTTTATGGGTCCACCAGTTCACTGTCACTTTCCCCCACTCGGTCAAGATTGCAGGGTGATGTCCAGCCGCTTCGGCGATGTCGCCGACACGATTCGAAAAAGCCATCGCCTGCTCGAAGTTCTTAAAACTGAATTCACGCGTCAGTCGCATGATGCCGTCAACCACGATGACGCTCCATGCCGGTATTTTAGGCATCAGATCCTTAAAATCCGCATCGTCGAGTCGGGGGGCATTGGCGCGGCAGGCGTCAAAATTTTGCTGCCTTAAATCGACCATCGT
>JADFJT010000081.1 GCA_022566015.1 Pseudomonadota bacterium
ACTCGATTGAAAGTTTTGTACTAATTGCCGGAAGTCTGGCCTGTTGACTGGAACATGTAAATTATTATTTTTCGGTACATTGATTTAATAATTATAAATCAATAAATCCAGGGCCATATCCGGCAAGTTGCTGTCTTAAAAGCCAGCGACAGGCATTAGCAACAAAATGGACTTGATTGAAAATCCCCGAAAAAAGGAAAGGAGGCAATCTGTAGTTGGTATCTGATCGGCCAATAGTTGTCATTGATTTAGTAATAGATGGATGAGAATATATGGGAACAAACAGTCACACATCACAATATTCGCGCTAGCAACATATTGATATATTCGTACTAGTCACACAATCGCCTGTTATATTCAAAAATAAATATTGATGAAAAAATACTAAAGAACTTACAAATAAGGGTATATGCCATCTGCCCTGCCCTTTCGATCAGTCCTCGACTTCTGCTCGGCGTTGCGAGGCGTCTCTATAGGCAAGATAGGTGCGCTGCGTGGCGATATGGTCCGCAATATGCCTGGCATCGTGCCAGACGCCCCAGATGAAAGAGGAGCCACGACGCGACAGCCACGGCAGACCCACGAAATAGACGCCAGGCTCGGTCGAAACACCGCGCTGATGTTGCGGCTGGCCGTTATCATCGAAGGCGTTGACATTCAGCCAGCGAAAATCAACCGCAAAGCCGGTTGCCCAGACGATCGATGTAACGCCGGCCTCGGCCATATCGAGCTCAAGAATGGGATTGGTCACACATTCCGGATCCGGGAGGATATTGCGGGCTTCAGGCTCCTCCGGAAGGTCGAGACCATTGCGGGCAATATAATCGTCAGCTGAATCCAGCAACTCCAGATAGTTCTTATCGCCGCGTGCAATATTGTCTACCAGATCCGACTGGAATGTCACCATATCGTCATTGAATGATTTTGTCAGGCCAACGAGCGTGATTCCCTGATTGGCAAGACGACGAAAGTCAACTGTATGGCCGCCATACGCACCGCTCACTACAATGGTGACATGTTCCATGCCCGGCTTCATGGCCTCGGCATCCCACTCGCCGAGAACGCCCAGCCACCAGACAAAGTCACGGTTGCGATAGGTGCGCGGTGGACGATCGTGCGATCCTACCGAGAGGTAAACCTGCTTGCTGGCACGCTGCAGCTCGTCCGCGATCTGCACCCCCGACGACCCGGCGCCGACCACCAGAACAGCACCCGAGGGCAATTGCTCGGGATTGCGATAATCGGAAGAATGGATTTGCGTCATTTTCTCATTTTTAGGGGCGATCAGAGGGATAACAGGCCTCTGGAAAGGCCCGGTTGCGGCAACCACGCGGTTGGCCTCGATCACGCCCTCTGAAGTTTCAATCGTGAAGCCCGGTCGGTCAGATTTGCGTTCGATCTTCTTCACTTCCACACCGGTGCGGATGGGGGCGTTGATCTTTTTGGCATAGGCATTGAAATAATCCGCCACTCGCTCTTTCGAGGGAAAGGCGTCGGAGTCGACATCGTCGAACTCCAGGCCCGGGAAACGATCGTGCCAGGCCGGACCATTGGCAACCAGCGAATCCCACCGTCCCGTACGCCATTTTTCGGCGATACGATCTCGTTCCAGAACAAGGTGGGGCACCCCGAGGTTACTCAGGTGTTCGCTCATGGCCACGCCTGCCTGACCGGCGCCAACGACGAGTGTATCTATTTTTTCAATTGCCATTTCTGCCCTCTCCAGTTGTCATTCAGCTTACAAGTAAATCTTGAATTGATAAAATATTATTAACTTGATAATTGCATCAAAAATTTTATGCAGCAGCAGATAGAGAGACAAATAAACACCGATGTCTCAGAATGTTCTGATTGATATATCTGAACGAATGTAAGATAGGGTGGTGCTAACCAATCGCTGCTTTGCTGCGGCTTAATAATTTTGGTGAGCAAGGCGTCTTTATCAGCGACCGCCATGTTATGCTTCGACGACCTGCGACGACGACACCCAACTTTCATGCCGAGGTTTTTGTGGCGTATTGCCTGCAATTCTTCGCCAACTGGGGGCGTAATACAACATTACTGATTGAATAATTTGGTTTTTGCTCTTAACCCTCACCCCTACCCTCTCCCAGCGGGAGAGGGTGTTAAACGGTGGTACTTATGACTTTATCAATTGCCGCCTGGGATCACGCCACCGGACAATTCGGCGCAGCAATATCATCGTCCAGCATCAGCGTTGCCAGCCGTTGCCTGCATTGGCGACCCGGAACCGGAATCGCGCTGAGTCAGAATATTACCGACCCAGGCCTGGGACAACACATGCTGTCGCTACTGGCCGAGGGTGTAAGCGTCGATGATGCGGTCAAGGCGACCGTGAAAAGTACTCCCCACGCGCAATATCGTCAGCTCGCGCTGGTTGGGGAAGGCGGCCGTAGCGGATTATTTACCGGTGACCTGGTATTAGGCTGTTTTTCGTCAGCGCAGGGAAAGCACTGCGTTGCGACGGGAAACCTACTCGACAATGAAGGCGTCCCCACAGCAATGATTAACTCTTTTGAAAACAGCAGCGGTTCTTTCGGACAACGCATACTGGACGCGCTCAAGGCAGGCGTCGACGCAGGCGGTGAAGCCGGGCCGCTACGTTCGGCCGGTCTATTGATCGGGGGCGAGCTTTCCTGGCCCCTGGTAGAACTACGCATCGACTGGGATGATGATCCGATCGGCAAAATGATCGCGGGTTGGGTCGTGTACGAACCTCAAATCGACGCCTACGTCACGCGGGCACTCGATCCGAGCCGGGCGCCCGCCTACGGCGTACCCGGAGACTCGTGATGGCCCAGCTTAGCAGCGAACAAATACTCGGACGCCTGATTGGATTCGATACCACCAGTACAACCTCCAACCTGGAACTGATCGATTTTATTCGCAACTATCTGGACGAATTTTCGATCCAGTCTCAGCTCATTCATAACGAGGATCAGACCTGCGCCAATTTGTACGCGACTATCGGCCCCGATGACGTAGGCGGTGTGATGTTATCCGGCCATACCGACGTGGTACCAACTGCTGGGCAGAACTGGAATAGCGATCCCTATCAAATCAAATCCGACGATCGGGCATTTTTCGGACGAGGTGCCTGCGATATGAAAGGCTTTATCGCCTGTGCACTCGCAGGTGTATCGCAAATGGTGGCCCAACCGCTGTTGACGCCGATACATCTTGCGTTTTCCTACGATGAAGAAATCGGCTGCGTCGGGGTCAAGAAACTAATCGACGCGATGCAGGGTTTCGAGGTCAAACCGAGAATCGGTTTGATTGGCGAACCCACGGATATGAAAATGGTGGCCGGTCACAAGGGCAAGGCCGCTTTTCGGGTCGATATTACTGGCTCCTCCTGCCATTCAGCCTATATTTCCAGCGGCGTCAACGCAGTCGAATACGCGGCCGAGTTGATTTCGTACATTCGTAACATGAACCTTGAAGTGCAGCAACGTCACCAGCTCGACGACGCTTACTCGGTTCCGCACTCTACCTTTCATGTCGGTAATATCAAGGGTGGTACCGCGCTCAATATAGTACCCAAACAGTGTCAGTTTGAGTTCGAAGTGCGAAACCTGCCGCAGGATCGACTCGACGACCTGGTGCAGGAAATTAAACATTACGCGATGGATAAGTTACTGCCCGATATGCAAGCCCGATTCGACCAAAGTGATATTCAGTTTATTCCTATCTCGCACTATCCTGGCCTACTCACCGATATCGATTCGACCGTGATCGAATACACGCGATCGATCAACCCGGTGGACGAAATTGGCGACAACGTCAGCTTCGGCACCGAAGCCGGGCTGTTCGACCAACAGCTCGGCATCAATAGCGTGGTCTGCGGCCCGGGCAGCATCGAACAGGCACACAAACCCGATGAATTTGTCACTCGCGAACAAATGCAATATTGTGATCGACTGATGGCCAACCTGATCGATCGATGCAAGACCCTGTTCCCAAACTGACCCTGGGCTGGCGCGAGTGGGTAGCCTTGCCCGACCTCGGTTTGCTCGCGATCAAGGCGAAAATAGATTCTGGCGCAAAAACCTCGGTATTACACGCCTACCACACCGAGCAATATCGGTCGGACGGAGTCAAAATGGTGAAATTTCTGATTCACCCGATACAGAAAAATTATAACTTCCACGTCGAATGTCACTCACCCATCATCGATTATCGTAAGGTCACCGATTCGGGTGGTCACAGTGAAATGCGCTACGTTATAGAAAGTATTGTTCTCATTGGTGGTGCCAGTTGGCCGATTGAATTAACCCTGACCAATCGTGATACTATGCGATTTCGGATGCTGTTAGGACGCCGCGCGATGGAAAACCGGGCCATCCTCGACCCCACAGCTTCTTATCTCAATGGAAAATTAAAACCTCGTAAGTTGTACCAGCTTTAAGCGGAGTCGCCGGCATGAAAATAGCTTTACTTTCGCGAAACCGAAAACTGTATTCTTCCCGGCGCATTATCGAAGCCGCGGAAGAGCGGGGTCACGAAATCAAGGTCATCGACGTTTTGCGCGCCTATATGAACATTGCAGCGCACAGGCCTACAATACATTACAAAGGCGAGTCATTGGAAGGTTTCGATGCGGTTATTCCCCGTATCGGCGCATCGGTAACGGCTTACGGAACCGCGGTATTGCGTCAGTTCGAAATGATGGGTGTCGCGTCGTTAAATGAATCGGTCGCGGTATCACGCTCGAGGGATAAATTGCGATCCCTGCAATTACTGTCGCGCAAAGGCATTGGCATGCCCCTCACTGGCTACGCCAGCAAACCAGACGATATCAAGGATGTGATCAGAATGGTCGGTGGCGCACCACTGGTGGTTAAGCTGTTACAGGGAACCCAGGGCATAGGTGTGGTACTGGCCGAAACCCAAAAAGCGGCCGAAAGCGTTATCGAAGGATTTATGGGCATCAAAGCCGATATTCTTATTCAGGAATTTATCAAAGAAGCTGATGGCTCAGATATCCGCTGTTTTGTCATCGACGGCAAGGTTGTGGCTGCTATGAAGCGCCAGGCACAAAAAGGCGAATTTCGTTCCAACCTTCACCGTGGTGGCACATCGAGCCTGATCAAGATTACCCCGGAAGAACGCTCAATTGCCGTTCGTGCAGCCAGAATTATGGGGCTGACTGTCGCCGGCGTGGACCTGCTGCGTTCTAACCACGGCCCGGTAGTCATTGAAGTGAATTCAAGCCCAGGATTACAAGGCATTGAGTCTGCCACCGGCAAGGACGTTGCCGGGATGATGATCGACTTTATCGAAAAAAGCTGTAAGCCGGGTAAAACCAAAACGCGCGGTAAAGGCTAGGCCGACTATAGCGATGCGAGACGATATAGAGATAGCCGGGGTCACAGTAAAGCCTGGCACGCGCCAGTCGATCGACATTCCACTCCCCAGTTATTACACCCATAGTAGCGCGTGCATGCCCATCCATGTAGTCCATGGGCGTAATCCGGGCCCTTGCCTGCTGGTTTGCGCCGCGATCCATGGGGATGAAATCAACGGGGTCGAAATCGTGCGCCGCATTCTGCTCAACAAATCGATCGATCGCATAAAAGGCACCTTGATCGCGATTCCAATCGTCAACGTGTTTGGCTTTGTCTCCAAGTCGCGTTACCTGCCGGATCGCCGAGATTTGAATCGATCATTTCCGGGCTCTGAGACCGGGTCGATGGCCGCTCGCCTCGCAAACGTGCTGATGTCCGAGATAATTCCGCATTGTAGTCATGTGGTCGATTTACACACTGGCGCATTAAATCGCGAAAATTTACCACAAATTCGTGCCAAGATAATTGACGATCCCGAAACCGAAGCCATGGCTCGGGCCTTCGGGGTACCGGTAATATTAAATGCAGAGTTACTCGATGGTTCGTTTCGTATGGCCGCGCGCGCACACGAAATCCCAGTGATCTTATACGAAGCCGGCGAAGCCCTGCGCTTCGATGAAGTGGCTATTCGTGCGGGCGTAAAAGGCGTTCTCGGCGTGATGTCGCATCTGGGAATGCGCAGAAAAAGCCGAGCCCACAACCGGACTAGCTGCCTGATTGCTAACACCAGCCAATGGGTGCGCGCGCACCAGAGCGGCATCTTGCGCTCGCTGGTTGCAAACGGAACACAGGTAGATATCGGTGACATACTCGCTTATATCAATGACCCATTGGGTGAAAATAGCGAACCCCTGTTGAGCCCTGTCGATGGAATCGTGATCGGAAAAACCAATTTGCCTTTGATATTTGAAGGTGAAGCAGCGTTTCATATTGCCAAATATGAAGAGAGTGCAGACGAAGTCTCGATCCATATTGAGGCCTACCAGGACGAGCTGGACCCGCTTAGTGGCAATAGTGAGAGCGGAGAGCCACCCCTGGTCTAAGGTTATCGTTAGTAATGCAGTGTTTCAGATGGTTTCGGAAGCAAGATTCTGCGGCGAACGTACCACTGCCTCTTCCTTGATTGGCCAGTGCACGACAGCGGCAATTAATCCAAGCACCATGCCTAACCACCAGACCAGGTTGTAGGATCCTGTCTGGTCATACAGTACACCACCCATCCAGATACCGAGAAATGAACCAAGCTGGTGTGAAAAGAATACGATACCACCAAGCATACCGAGGTATCGAGTTCCAAACATGACCGCTACCAGGCCATTTGTCGGAGCTACGGTGGAAAGCCAGAGGATGCCGATCACAATCGAAAAAATGACTATAGTAGTTGGCGTAGCCGGAACCAGTAAAAAGACGGTAAAGGCGATCGATCGCGCGAAATAAATCAGCGCCAGCAATATTCGTTTGGAATAGTACTGCCCGATAAACCCCGACGCCAGCGAGCCGAAAATATTAAAAAAACCGATCAGACTGATGGCAATCACCGCCCATCGCGCCTCTATTCCCAGGTCGCTAATATAGGCAGGAAAGTGAGCCGCTATAAAAGCAACCTGAAACCCACAAACAAAAAATCCCGAAGCCAGTAACAGGTAGCTCTTATGCGCAAACGCTTCTTTCAAAGCCTCGGAAATTGATTGCTCAATTTCGGCTCCTGCAATATTTGAGGCAGACGAATTACCACGCAACGGAATAGCGAGCACCGGTATGATTAACAAGATTACGCAGAACACGAGTAGGCTATCCGACCAGCCTAACGCGTCGATTAATCCCTGGGAAATTGGCGCATATAGAAACATCCCGGCCGAGCCTGCTGCAGTACCGAGACCAAATGCTAATGAACGTTTCTCAGGGCCGACAAGGCGGGCCATCGCCGCCAGTATGACGCCAAAAGAACAGGCCGCAACGCCTAAACCCACGAGGACACCCCCACCGATATACAACCACAGGGGTGTAGCAGCGAAGGCCATAGTCACCAGACCAACGATATATAATATCGCGCCGACAGTCACCACGCGCCAGGTACCGTAACGATCGGCGATAGCACCAAAAAAAGGTTGCCCGATTCCCCAGCACAGATTTTGAAGGGCTATCGCGAACCCAAATGTAGACCGATCCCAACCTGTATCCTGCAATATTGGCAATTGGAAAAAGCCCATCGACGACCTTGGACCAAACGCGACTAACGAGATAATACAGGCGCAGGTGATCGCGATTATTGGGACACTGGGTGCTTTAGATAATCTAGTGTTCAATAGGTTGCCCGGCAGTGATTTTTAATAGATTCGTCATTCCGGCCCGCTCAGGACGGAAAGACGACGGGGTTGATTTGCTCGGCTGGGTCTTATAAGTAAACCGTCTTTTGACTTCGCCCGTAATCGTGAAATAATCCTGCCACCAATTCATGGTATCACCTATATGAAAATTAAAATACTTGCGACTGGCGGCACTTTTGACAAAATCTACTACGATGCGAAGAGCGATTTTCACATCGGCGACCCGATGGCTACACCCATTCTTGACGAGGCCAAAGTCACCATTGACTACCAGGTAGAATCGATTCTGCAAAAGGACAGCCTTGATATAGACGATGATGATCGCGAGATTATCCGTCAAAAAGTATTACAGGAGGATTGCGACAAAATCCTGATAACCCATGGTACCGACACCATGGTGGACACCGCCATGTGCCTGCTCGATATCGAAAACAAAACCGTTGTTATCACCGGCGCCATGCAGCCAGCCCGAATGCGTTACAGCGATGCCGCATTCAATCTGGGGTTCGCCGCCAGCGCCGTTCAGATACTAAGCCCCGGTATCTATATAGCAATGAATGGGCAAATTCTCGATCCGAGAAGCACCAGGAAAAACGTTGCGCAAAGCCGCTTCGAATCAATTTAATAAGCATGTATGAAAAATATGGAATACTTTTTTGGAAGGTTCGCACTTAATGAAATTCTCCGAGTCAAACTTGACGGCTTACCGATAAAACATTACAACAACAGTTCACTTGCCGGGAATAGCAATAACCTCCAACTATGACCAAACGCTCGATAGCCAAACTTCTGTTACCTGTTCTCGTTATTGCGATCGCGGTCAGCGTGTTCCAGCACTTAAAGGCCAGCAAACCTGAAAGGACAAATCCTGAATTGAAGGAAAAAGTCTGGCTGGTCGAGGTCATACCCGCAAAAGTGCAAAGCCTCAGGCCGAGTCTGACGCTTTATGGGCGCATTGAATCTCCAGAATTGTTACAGGCAGCCGCCCCTGGTGCAGGTATTATTAGCGAAGTACTGGTACAAAATGGAGCCCGCATCCAGACTGGCCAGCTTTTGATTAAAATGGACCGCCGTGATTTTGAATATGCGCTGGTTCAGGCCGAATCTGACTTGCGGGATATCGAAAATGAAATCGTCGAATTGCAAATTCGACGCCGCTCCAATCAGTTAGCGCTTAAAACCGAACGAGAACTATTACGACTGGCCAAGGAGGAACTGCAACGTATGCAAAAACTACGAAGACAGAACCTCGGGTCGGATTCAGCCCTGAATGAAGCGCAAAGTAGCCTCGCTCGCCAACGATTATCGGTAATATCTCGTGAGCTCGAAGTCGAAAGTTTTCCTGTACAGCTGGGGAAGCTGGAAACGACACGAGACCGTTATCGATCAAAACTTAAAGAAGCGGATCTTATGATTGAGCGCAGCGCGGTGATCGCACCTTTCGATGGTGTGATTAGCTCCACCGCGGTTTCGGTCGGCGACCGCGTGGCCACCGGACAGATACTGGTGTCATTATATCCGACTGACAGCCTCGAAATTCGTGCCCATATTCCAGTACGATATGTCACTCAAGTTCAACAGGCCATTGCCCGCGGCGAAGTGCAGCAAGCTAATTTGCTTACGACGACAGGTAATTTGTGGGTCAGGCTAAAGCGCCTGGCTGGAGAAGCCGAACCGTCGGGGATAGATGCCTACTTCCACGCCGGAGAAATAGGACTGGATATTCGCCCAGGCGCTTTACTAACACTGAATTTCAATCTGCCCTATCAGAGCGAAGTCATCGCGATTCCCTATCAGGCCATCTATGGGAACTCGAGGCTTTACCTGCTCAGTGATGACCGCCTGCAAGGGATTGACGTCGAAACGGCGGGTCAATTTCGTGATGAAACAGGTGATAGCTTCCTGTTGGTACGAAGCGACCAGATAAACGAGGGGGATAGTATCGTAGTCACTCACCTACCCAATGCCGTCAGTGGTCTGAAAGTCAAGAGTTCAGGTGATAGCGAAAATGAATAGCATAATCAGCCTGTTCGCCAATCACCGGGTAGCGCCTAATTTATTGATGGTAATGATGCTTTTGGCAGGATTCATCGCTTTAAAATACCTCAATATCCAATTTTTCCCCAATTTCGCACTGGATAGCATCTCGGTCTCGACAGTCTGGAGTGGCGCAAGCGCCGAAGATATTGAAACCGGCATCACTATCCCGTTGGAGGAACGCCTGCGCAGTGTCGATGAGCTCAAGAATATGACCTCATCCTCAGCCCCGGGCATATCCGGCATCTCGCTCGAATTTCATGAAGGCGCAAATATAATGCTGGCCCTCGACAATGTTAAAAAACAGGTCGATGATTTTACCAATCTGCCCGACGATGCTGAGAAACCGAAAGTGACCCAGGGAGTGCGCTACGAATCGGTCGCCAGATTACTCATTTCCGGTCCCGATAAACTCGATGAACTGCGCGCTATCACTCGCCAGTTCGAACGCGAATTACTCGCGCGAGGGATAGACAAGATCGAAATTAAGGGATTACCCCAGGACACGATACAGATTTCGGTTTCGTCCGAACAAATGCAGCGGCTGGGACTCGGCCTGGACGAGCTGGCTCGACGCATCGACGACGCTAGCCAGGATTTGCCAGTAGGTCTGATTGGTGAAAATGACGGTACCAGGGAAATACGCAGCAGAAATCAACGAAGAACACCGCTTCAGTTCGAAAATTTGAGCGTGGTGAGTGAGCAGGATAAACGCATCAACCTGGGTGATATTGCAAAGATCGAGCGCAAGATCAAATCAGCATCCCCATATATTACGGTGGGAGATAAGACTGCTGTCGTTATGGTATTGCGCCGTAATGAAAATGGCGACTCACTCGAATCGGCACAAATACTTCAAGATTGGCTAGCCGAAACCAGGCCAACTCTGCCACCATCGATTCAGATCCAGGTATTCAGCGAGCGTTGGGAATTAATCAAAGATCGAATCCTGTTATTGCTTAAGAACGGCGCGGGTGGGCTAGCGTTGGTACTGCTGATTCTATACTTGTTTCTATCGACACGCGTGGCTTTCTGGGTTGCGGTCGGCATCCCGGTATCCTTTATGGCTACCCTGGCGGTGTTATACCTGATAGGAGGCAGTATTAATATGATTAGCCTGTTTGCGCTGATCATGGCTCTGGGCATTATCGTCGATGACGCGATCGTGGTAGGTGAAGATGCACAGACACATTACGACATGGGTGAAGACCCACTAAAAGCCTCCGAAGGCGGTGCGAAACGAATGCTGGCACCAGTAATGGCTTCCTCGTTAACTACGATTGCTGCATTTCTCCCGCTGATGCTGATCGGGGGGCACATGGGTAATATCATGATAGCCATTCCAATGGTTATCGTATGTGTCATTATCGCCTCGTTGATCGAAAGCTTCCTGATATTACCCGGTCATTTACGTCATGCTTTCGTGCACGAGCATGGTAAACCACCATCGCGCCTTAGAAATCACCTCAACCGGGGATTCGAAACCTTTCGAAATCAATTTTTCAGACCATTAGTCCGTATTGCGATTGAGTTTCGCTGGACCACGATTGCGTGCGCAATTGGATTCCTGCTTTTTGCCGTCGGCTTGTTAGTCAGTGGAAAGACCGGCTGGCAGTTTTTTCCATCGCCAGAATCGACCACAGTCTATGCCAATGTGCGTTTTCTGGCCGGATCTTCGGGAGAGTCAGTCGACAAATTTTTACAGCAAGTTGAAACCGAATTACTCAACACCATGGATTCTTACGATGAAAAAGTCGTATCGACCTACTATACGATACATTCTTCATCGTCCGGCCGTGGTCGGGCGATTACCGGCGAACGCACTGGATCTATCTATGTAGAACTGGTCAGCTCAGAAGAACGAAAAACCAAGAACCGCGATTTTATCAAGAACTGGCGTGATCGAATCGAGCAACCGGCAGGAATCGACAGTTTTAAAATATCCTCGCGTCGCGTGGGTCCTTCGAGGCGCGACCTGAATATCCGACTCACAGGTTCTACCCCGCATTTGCTCAAGAAAGCGGCTCTCGATTTAGCCGAAGCGTTGACGAGTATCCCCGGTGTTAGCGCTATAGACGATGACCTGCCCTACGGACGTGAGCAATTGATTTATTCGTTAACACCCGCCGGAGAAGCTCTAGGATTGTCGATTAGTGATGTCGGCAGTCAGCTTCGCGCTGCCTACGATGGCATCGTTTTACAGCGCTTTCAACAAGGTGCCGATGAAATTGAAGTGCGGCTGCAATTACCTGACAGTGAGCAGCGTAATTTAACCAGCCTTTTTCAACTACCAATCAAACTACCCAATGGCAATTTTGTAACACTCGAGAGTGTCATAAACTGGGATTTCAATCAGGGCTACGAGTCTCTTCGTCACTTTAACGGTCGCCTTTCAGTAGATGTGACTGCTGATGTCGATCCGGCGGCAAATAATACGACCGATATAGTCAAAAACCTGCAATTATCCACTCTGCCGCAACTGGCTAGCCGTTACGGTATCCAGTACAGTATCGAAGGGCGTTCCGCAAGCCAACGCGAAACCTTTTCCGATATGGAAACAGGCGCATTAATCGCTTTAATTTCGATGTATCTGGTACTGGCGTGGGTGTTTTCGTCTTATGGTTGGCCATTCCTTGTAATGTTAAGTATTCCTTTGGGCCTCACAGGCGCGGTATTCGGACACTGGATCATGGGTATGAATATGACCATCCTGTCAGTGTTTGGCTTTTTTGCGCTTTCCGGCATCGTGGTCAATGACTCAATTATCCTGGTTATTTTTTACCAACAAATCCGTGCCTCCGGAATGCCTATTTATCAGGCTCTGGAAGAAGCCGCATGTCAACGTTTACGGGCCGTATTATTAACCTCGCTCACCACTATCGCCGGCCTGACACCGCTGCTGTTCGAAACCTCGCGCCAGGCTCAGTTCCTGATTCCGATGGCGGTATCGATTGCCTTCGGACTGGCGTTTGCGACCGTGTTGATACTGCTCGTATTACCGGCGATGCTGTCGATTTATGAGGATGTGAGAGAGTGGGTTAGTGGTGATCCCGATAAATTGCCAGCATAAAATCAATAAAATCAATGGGGTCAGTATCGATTGATTTATATTTAATCAGTGGGTCAGATCGTAGGGCGCAATAACCAACGGGCATTGCGCCGTAAATCAATCGATACTG